>JAGAKD010000109.1 GCA_017625815.1 Lachnospiraceae bacterium
TCTTCATCCATTGCGCCGATTATTCCTAGCATGTATTATCTCCTTTTATTACCTATTATCATCTACGAAAATGTTTCATCTATAATCTTTGTTGCTTTTTCTATCCTATTGATAATCATATCATATATAAGTGACATATCACCTTCACTTAGATTAATATCCGCTATATAAAATGAATTAAGAACAAACATAGCTATATCATTTATACTTTCACTCTGTTTATCTTTCTTTAGGGATATAATCCTATCTCCCACATATCTTATAAAGCTATGCCACTTCAAAATAAATTTTCGGTTATCCTCTATATTATCAACATCAATCCATTTTTTTACTTTTATTTTAGTTAAATTCTCTTTTACACATTGATTTTTCTGGAGAAAATATTTGAAGCCTTCGCCCTCATAAACTCTTCCTAAGGGAAATAATCTACATATGCTTGGTCTAATATGATGAATTGTACAACGACCTTCTTCATTTAAAAAGGAACATATGTCGCCTTCTCCCATCTTTAGATTAGGTAAAATCAAACCATCCACCATATTAAGTTCAATATTTCCTTTATTTAATAATTCTTGAAAGCTACAATTCAAATTGGTTTTCAAGAGCCACACATCATATGGGTCTAATATTATGGATGTTCCCATACCTGTACAACATTTATGACAGCCCTGACAATTCCCTGTATCAGCCTTAACCATATCATTTACATCATAAGTTCTGCCATCTGATATATCCTTCAATGTACATTCTCTTATCATTAGATTACCTCTGTTTGTTATGTTTTTTTAGCCTAGCAATATAGCCTTCGCCTTATTGTATTTCTCAAGTCTATCGTAATCTTTTTTTGTAGGATTAGCTATTCTACTAATATCACTATTATGCTTTATGTCAGCCAACTTAACCCTAGTTGCAATTTCGTTTCCTTTTATCCTATTAATATAGTCAAAATAATCTTCACCTTTTACTTTAGTTAAAAGCACAACTATATCAACAATTTTATCACCGAAGACTGGTCTTAAATCTTCCTCAGTGAGAAAGGTATCTTCAATTACATCATGTAACATAGCAATTATCTTATCTTCCTCACTATCAAGAAAAGACGCAACCTTTTTAGGGTGCTCAATATATGGAATACCAGAATTATCTGTTTGACCATGATGAGCAGTATATGCAACTAATATTGCCGTATCTAGTAATGACATTTTTTTCTCCTTTGAATTATCTTGCACTTTCTACGGTAGAAATCGCTTTATCTATAGCGTCAATAAACGCCTCGAACTTGTTCTTGATTAACTCCGCATCCTCTGCCTTTCCAGCGAATTCATGTTCCTTAGCTATATCAGGAAATTCCTCTAGACCAATTGTCAAGGATGTACTCTTTAAGGTATGAGAAATCCTTGCATATTCTTTCCAATTTTCCTCGGCATAATATGACTTGATTTCCTCTCTATATTCCTTTGTTTTATCAATATAGTCTCCTAAAATCTCATCATATAAATCCTCTAGTCCACCGCAGTGACTTATTCCCGTATCCTTATTAATTACAAACAATGACATACCATCCCTCTTTTCAATATATTTTGATAAAGTTTTTTCTAGGGTACTAAACTCAACTGGCTTAGTAATATAATCTGCAAAACCAGCCTTTGCATACTGTTCGGCTGCGCCCTTTATTGCATTAGCTGTAAGAACAATTACATCAGTATCAAGGTTCTTTCCTTCACTATCCTGTCTGATAAGGCCTAGTGTCTCAATACCATCTGGTTCTGGCATCATATGATCCATAAAAATCAAATCATATTTTTCTTTTTTACATTTTTCAACACATTCTAAGCCACCTAAAACAAAATCTGCTTCAACTCCAATTTTACCCAAAAGAGCCTTCATAACCCTTAGGTTCATCTCATTGTCGTCAACAACCAAAACCTTTCTACCTTCCTCGAATACAATCTCTTCTGGTTGTTCGTTTTGATTAATAATTGTATTGTAAGCTTCCATAAGATTCCCCATAGGTTTTTCATCCACAATTTCTTGAGGTATTCTTACAGTGAAACTACTACCTTTCCCATATTCGCTTTCTACGGAGATAGTTCCCTTCATATTATCAACTAGCTGTTTTGTAATACTTAATCCAAGGCCTGTTCCCTGAACATATTTGTTTCTCTTTAGGTCCATTCTTTGGAAGCTATCAAACAATGTAGGCATATCCTCTTGTCTAATACCTACACCTGTATCAGAAACATTAAATACAATGTAGAATGCATTCTTCTCTCGTTGTCCCTTAACACTTATATCAATTTTTCCTTCGTCAGTATATTTCACCGCGTTAGACAGTAAATTGCTATAAATCTGTTTTATTCTAATCTCGTCACCATTCAAAATAGAAGGTAGAGACTCGTCTATATCCACATTAACATCTAATTGTTTTCCCTGCATTCTGACCTTTAAGCCCAACAGAACATCTTTTAGAACTGTTGCCATGTGATAAGGGTTTTCATTAATAACTAATTTGCCTGCATCAAGCTTACTGAAATCCAAAATATCATCAATAAGTCCCATAAGCATTTTGCTGGCACTTTCAATATTTTTAGCATACTCCCTAGTCTCATCATCTTGATTTCCTCTAAGAATCATCTCGTTCATACCTACAATTGTGTTGATAGGTGTTCTTATCTCGTGAGACATATTTGCAAGAAACATAGCCCTTGACTCGCTGGCAGCAACAGCAATTTGTTTTTCCTTCTCAAGCTCAAGCAAATCTTTTCCAGTCTGTATAACAGCCATAAAAAACAAAAATGCTAATCCTATACAAAGAGCCACACCGTTATATATTGCAAACTTGTCATACACCATAAATACTTCAAACACACCAGCTATCATAAGACCTGCAAGGCCCAGTGCAACTTCTTTGTATTCAGATATGTGTTTTTTTGTCATATCTATGATAACCGTAGCAAAAAGCACAATAATCAATGCAATAATTATAGTGTGGGCAATTCCCATTGTCTCAGAAAAATCTTTTATATCAGCAAGCTGTAGGCCTGTAGAAATCACATAATTGGCAGCTGCACATATACCTATCAATGTATACCATTTTTCATAACGACATCTCTGTATCTTGTTTATGTAAGCAAGGAATGGGAATGGTAATAACATAATCATAAAGAATCCAACATCACTTGCAATTGTGCTATTCGGTAAAAATATTTGTCTAAGCTTGGACTCTGCAATTAGCCATACAGATGCAATTAAAAGCCCTACTCCTAGGAATGATATATTCATTCCCTTCTTATATACAAAATGTATGATAAGTGTATATATGACAACCATAACACTAAGAAGCAACATAAACAAAGCAAGTATAGTTACAGGCAAGTGCTTCTTAACTATACCTGTCCATATTTGTTCTCTATCACCAGAATATATTTCACTAATATATCCAGCATAAGTAGAATGACTAACCATCTCCATACGGAGAGTTTTTCCAGCATCTTCAGGGTATAATTCGGCAAAAACATAAACACTAACGCTATTCTTTCCAAATTTTCTACTCCCCTTAGTGCTATATTCTTTTCTTAATTCATCATCTACATAAATCTTAATATCTTGTTGGGAGCTTCTAATACATATCCATGTACCTTCAAAATCATTAGGTAGCTTCTTTTCGGTTATAAAAAGCTCTCCACTATCCACATCGTAGGAACCAGGTACTTTAATTGGAACCATCGTTCCATCATCAAGCATCATTTCCCAACCTTCATTAAAGGTTTCACTCATTCCTACCTTAAAATAAGATTCTTTGTGTGAACTTAACTCCCCAATCACAAAATATAAGATGGATATGGATAAAAAAACACCTAATATCCATTGTAATATTTTCATAGTTTTACTAATTTGAATATCCATATATTCACCCTCTCTACAACAAAATCCCCCGTAAAACTAACTATATTCTATTATATCACTTTAAAAAGATGTTTCAATCTTTTAGTGAACATAATAAGCAATGTTTCATCATAAGATATATCTTAAATTATAGCTTTTTAATATATAATATGTTTGTAAAATAGCTTAGCTTTTTAACCCAATCATCAAATTTTATATAGTACAATTCTCCCCATGAGGACACACTTAAATATGTGTTTTTTTCATTATTTGTTTCTATATGAATAATTCCAGTTATATTAAAATAGTGCGAGGTACAGCCTGATGATTCTTTAATTTCATTCTTTTTTTCATCATAGCTATAAAACATCAACTTATTTTTCTTATTAAATACATAATAGGATGCCGGTATAGGAATACCTTTATCTACCATTTCACTAATGTTATCTATTATCTTATTCTTGCTTAGAGTAGGTGCCCATTTTGATTTTACCTTTATTCCAAATTGTCCATAGAACTCTCTTATTCCTCTAGCCATTGTCCAAGGCATAAGTCCCATAGCATTAAAAGGAGGCTTCATTGGAAATCTATAACATTTATTATATCTATCTTCAATATATTTCTTGTAATCAGAAATTTCTATGTAGTCTTTCTCTGTATATACATCATTTTCTGATGAATTATCTATGCCAGCTTGTTCAGCTTCTAACTCACCTCGTATGCTAAGTTCAGTATTACACATAGCGATAACACCACAACCATACTTTTGCAAGGATACGTTAACATCCTTCCACCAGCTTTGATTACCACCATAGAAAATGAAATCTTGATTGTTAACTTTAATAACTTTAGTTTTTTTATTTTCCTCAACTAAGTAATTCAAAACATTTCTCCTATCCTCATAATGCCATAGAAAAATTATATCAAATGTAACGAAAAAAATAAATCACTACAATATTTTTAACAAAAAAGAGCATTACCTAAAATAGGTAATGCTCCATTAAAACTATTTTATATTATTTTCCAGCTATCTCAGCCTTAAGAGATGCTGTAAGAGCAGGAAGGATCTTATTAAGATCACCTACGATACCGTAATCAGCTACATCAAAAATAGGAGCATCTGCATCCTTATTGATTGCGACAATGATATCTGACTCTTCCATACCAGCAACGTGCTGAATAGCACCTGAGATACCGATTGCGAAGTAAAGATTAGGTCTAACTGTCTTACCAGTCTGTCCAACCTGATAATCTCTCTCCATCCAGCCTGAATCAACAACTGCTCTTGAGCAGCTTACTGTTCCACCAAGAACATCTGCAAGATCCTGAAGAAGCTTGAAGTTCTCTGCTGAACCAACACCACGTCCACCTGATACAAGAATCTTAGCGTCCATGATATCTACTGTATCCTTAACTGACTTAACAACCTCAAGAATCTCTACGTACTTGTTATCTGGAGTAAATCCAGGATTGTACTCGATAACCTCTGCCTTAGCACCTTCAATCTTATCAATCTTCTGCATAACACCAGGACGAACTGTAGCCATCTGTGGTCTGTTGTCTGGACATGCGATAGTAGCAATTGTATTACCACCGAATGCAGGACGAGTCATAAGAAGCTGATTGTGCTTCTGCTCCTGGTTAGGGATTGGATTGATTGGGAAATCACCAATCTCAAGAACTGTACAGTCTGCTGTAAGACCTGTAGCAACTCTTGCTGAAACACGAGGGCCAAGATCTCTACCGATAGCTGTTGCACCAACTAATACGATATCTGGCTTGTACTCGTTAATTACAGAAGCCATAGCGTGTGTATAAGGCTCTGTTCTGTACTCCTTTAATTCTGGATCGTCTACAACGATAACCTTGTCAGCACCATATGCTGCAA
>JAGAKD010000110.1 GCA_017625815.1 Lachnospiraceae bacterium
AAGCAAAATGCTAGAGTTGTTGATGGAAAAATACAAAGAACGGGTAAACAAGTTGCTATTGAAGGCGAAACAAAATATGTTGCAGTATGCAATAAATGTTATCTAACTAAGGAGGAAGTATAAAAATGACAAAGCAAAACGAAGAAGTAAAAGGAATAGATATGAGGTTATATGACCTTAATAAAACGATAATGGGTACTCTTGAAGCTTTTGATATGCAAGAGAGTGTTAAAATACTAAATGACTATTTCTTTGAATTATATGAGCAAGATAAAATATCTACAAATTATATGCTACTATGTGCAGAAGATAGAGATTTTACAGTTTTCAGATTTAGAGGAATGAAATTAAGAATAGATGAAATGGTAAATGAAATATTGGAAGTTGTAGAAAGCAGAGGAGTTATAAAAGATGTTACTAAAAATGATGATGCTACTGTTGATATTTGGGTTAATGATAGATTATATAAATTATTCGATTTCGACTGGGGAGTAATCGAGATACAATAGGAGGTAGTTTATGCAAGTACCAAAGGATTATATAGCGTGCAATATAGAATATTTCACGCTAGTTAAAGATGTTATTGTAATGAAGGATAATAACATAGAACATTTTAAGTGTAAAAATATTGACTTTTTACCAAAATTAATGTATAATATAAGTATGGAAAAAGATATTAAAGATATAATAATTAGTGGTCAAAGAGATATAGCAGATAAAATTGCTAATCAGATAATGAGTATGGAAGTACATCAATATAACACTAATAATATAAAAGTAACTATAATATAAATTTAAAGGATTAAAAGGAGATAATTAATTATGAGTAGATATTTAATAAAAACAACAGATGTATACAGAGTGGACACTTTAGCTGAGGTTGAACAATTCCATAGTGAATTAAAAAATGATGCTAACTTTGAACTAGATAGTTTCGGATATAAACAAAAGCAAGTTAAACAAAAAGGTGAGATAGTTGACGAGTATTGTTTAGTAACTGTTAAGAAAATATTTAACTGTGAAAAAGAGCCAATGTCAAACATAGATATAGTTTATGAAAAAGAAAGTTTATTTTAATTAAAAAGGAGAATATGATATATGTTTAAGTTTGAAAAAGTTTCTAAATATGCTCACGAGGACATAGCTCCTCCAGTAAGAAAAACTGAAGACTCTGCTTGTTATGATATGGTAGCAGCAGAAAATGTAATAATACCGTCTTTTCAGGCTGGTGTATCAGCTTTAGGGCAAATTTTAGCAAAAGAAAGAATAACAGATGAGGTAATGTCAATAGGGCAAAAGATGATGGACTCTCAAGGAGAAGGAGCGGCCGACCAATTAATAGCATCAGTTATGACTTGCACTCTTGATGAAGTTGCCGAATTAACAAAGAAAGCAGGAATAAGACCTACTCTTGTATCAACTGGATACAAGGCTTATATGGACAAAGGATATTCATTAGACTTATATGTAAGAAGTTCTAGTCCACTAAAATATTGGATAATAATGGCTAACTCAACTGGAATAATTGATGCTGATTATGTTGACAACCCAGACAATGAAGGAGAAATATTTTTCCAATTAATAAATTTATTACCATTCCCTATAAAAATAGCAAAGGGCGAAATAATAGGTCAAGCTAAATTTGTAAAATATCAAATAACTGATGATGACGATAAGCAAGAGAAAGCTATTAGAGTTGGAGGATTTGGTTCAACTTCTGAAAATAAAGAAGAGGAAATGGTATTGGATGGAGAAGAGCAATGCTAATTGCATTTGACCAAGCACTTAATACTACTGGGTATGCTGTCTTTAACAGAAAAGATGGCAGCCTAGTTGCTTATGATAAGTTTACAACTCAAAGTGTAGATGAAGAATATAAGCTAAGAGAAATAAGGGATAAGGTATTAGAATTAATTGATAAATATAAACCAACTAAGATAGCAATAGAAGAAATACAGTTACAACAAATTCCTGGTACAACAGTACATGGAAATATTGACACATTTAAAAAATTAGCTCATGTTCAAGGTGTGTTATATGAGGTGATTGCTGAAAAAGATATACCATTTGAGGTTGTTCCTTCTGTAACTTGGAAATCTCACTGTGGTATAAAAGGAAGGGTTAGAGCAGAACAAAAGAGAAACGCTCAAGCATTTGTTTTAGAGTATTATGGCGTGAAGGCTATACAAGATATATGTGATGCGATTTGCATAGGAAAATATTCATTAACAGATAATAAACCTGTTCTTAATGAAGGAATAAATTGGGAGTAAGCTTTATAGCTTACTCCCAATTTTTTTTATCTCTTCCTCAAGTTGAGTTTGTCTCTCTTCAATTCTGTCAAGTCTATTAGTGTGTAGTATTTGTATATTCGTTAGCTTATCTAACATTTCTTTGTTGTGCTGAGACATTGTAACTTGTTGTGAAAGCAAGTCTTTTTGTTGGAGCATGATAGACTCTAGTTTTTCAAATATAGAATACATTCTTTCTTCTCTGACTTTATAGTCTTGTCTATCACCCTCTTCTCTTCTAGTAATATAATCGAAAAAATTCTTTCCTAATATATAAGCTGTAACACACCATATTCCAGTTTGAGATATTAATTGCATAAAATTCTCATTCATATTTTCGCATTCTCCTTAATCTATTTATAGTCTATTAAATGCTCTAAGGGCTGATATAGACATAGTACCCTCATGTGTTAGAGGCAATGTCATACTTTTAATTATATAATCCCCATGTATATTTGAACGACTATCTTCAACCTCAATTCTAATATTTGGTTCAATGTGGTATATTGGCATAGTGCTTAGACTTATAGTTTCATTATAAGTTGTATGCTTAAAGATTAAATCTCTAATTACACTAAAGGCATCTTTTCCTACTGCTGCATATTGATAAATGTTTCTTTGTTCAACTATCATAAATTTTTGTCCTATTGCGTTTAGCTCTTCAATTCTGGCAATATTGTTTGGATTATCTTTTTCTAATATTACATAGTCTGGAGTTGGCGGACGATATAGCATTGTAACATCTTTATCTGTTACTGCGACTGTTCTTCTACCTATTGTTTTTATAGAAAACTTTCCTAGTTCACTATTTGTATCTATAAAATCTAAGTAGTAATCCATTTTAGCACTATCTATATCTAACCATTCATTTTTGTCAAAATCATATAGCTTAGGTATTTCATTTTGTAGTTCTCTAAAATAATACCCTGGGTTACTATTAAGCTTTTGTGATTCAAGCCCATATTTATATAGGTATACTTGCCAAGGAATGTCCCCAAATTCACTTGGAACATCTGGTATATCATCAATAGCAACGTGGTATCTTATTGGAACATTTGCTCCACTTGCCGCCTCTCTAGCTCCCCAAACAATAAAATCATTTTTAATATTTTGATAATTTGGATTATTTGCATATGAAATCACTATATCACTATCCTTAAATGAATATGCTATATTCCCTTGTCCTATATTAACTTCATAATCTCCATTAGTTAATTCTGTTATAGGGGTATAGCTTGTATTAAGATAGTTTTTCATTTCTTGAAATATAAAGTTTCCATGAACATCAAAATAATATTCATAATTCCCAAGAACATTTTTTATTGAATCTAAAATTGAACAAACTGAATCACCAGCTTGTTTTATTAATTCTCCTGGATAAGTAAAATCTACGAAATCATAACCAGCTAAATCTCCTGGCTTAACTTCTCTTGCACCAATCGTTCCTTCTGGAACTTGGTTGCCATTGTCTGTAAAAAATATAGAGGTATTTCCCATATATCTAAGAACTTTCTTTGCACTCAATGGAACATCATTTATAATAATTTTTGTTGGGTCTTGTTCTCCAAGTTCTATAACACTTTCTCTAATAATTTCATAGATTAGTGGCTTTAAAATAGTTGTACTACCATCTTCATTTCTAATATATTTTTCATGCAAAGAAACGGGGGCAGGAAGTGTACCTCCAACCTCGCCATTTAACAAACACATTTTATCTTTTGCTGATATATTTATCGTGCATCCAGTTAAAGTATGATTAATAGATGCAGTCATAACAACAAAAAGACCAAGTGGGAACCAAATTATATCTCCATAATTATTATACTCTAACATGGTATTTTTATATCCCACATATAGTTTAAATTTTTTATTTATAGATATTAAATTATCCACATTGGTAATATCATACATAGAACTGCTATCTGCTATCATTGAGAATGAACAAGTTCTTCTAACTGAGCTTGCGCCATCCACGGATAGATTTCCAGTAATGCACTTTCCTTGTATTTCTTGTATTGGCTTTTCACTAAAGTCCAATAATTCAACTTTAAGGTAGTGTTCTTTAACCTTTAGTTTTTGGAGTTCATCTAAAAACTTTTTGTCATTAAGATAATCATAAGTATCATTCTCAAAAAACAATTAAATCACTACCTTTCTTGAATTTTATATTTTTCTAAATTGTCTAAATTATATTCATCAACCTCTATTGCAGTACAAGAGAAGTCGCAAATAAGTCTTCCAAGTTGTAAATTTGGAGTTAAATTAACATCCATTAATCTAACTATCATACAACCCTCTATTGGTGATTTAAATAGCTTTGGTTTGCCATCTTGTAGAAAATCTACAACCTTTTCTCTAAACTCTCTTTCTAATATTTGATTATTGTAAGGAGTTAAATTATTTTCTCTATATATTGCTTCATAATCACTACTCATATCATATCCAACATCTATAAATTCATCTTCTATGAAAATATCAGCTCGAGGAGCAAATTCCTCTGTTGTATCCATAAAGTGAGTTATAGTGCCAGATAAAGGAAATTCTTTGTATCCAACATTACCATTTCTAGTTATATAAGGATACTTAGAGCCTATTGTTTCAACTCGACTTTCCTTAATATTCTTTCTAATTGAAGTTATATTTGGGTTAAATCTTATCTTTAATTGTTTTCCATTCTCTCCAACTAAAAATATATCTTCATATACAACATTTGTATTTCCACCTTGAAACAGAGTTCCTCTTTTCTCTTGTGAAATTGGTTGTAGTCCATATCTATATATTATACCACTTTCAACACATCTATCATAGAAAGAGTAATTAAACTTATCATCTATTCTAGAAGTTATATCTTCTATTAGATTTACATCTTCCCATTGCTTAAAACCTTTTCTATTAGATGTTCTTCTTACCATTATAGAATCCACTTCATTACCAAAGAATGATAACGGACCAGCCTCTAAATCTCCATTAAACATAGCATAGAATTCTGTGTTTACAGACCAATCGCTATTTGTGGCATTTAGCGGCAAATTATTTGCATTTGGTACAATCTCACTTTCAGAAATTACTCCATCTATGGTTTTATTAATAAGCTTTAAACCATTATCTATTCTTAAAGCATTTATCATACAATCACTTACCTCAACTTTATTTTGAGTAGAGGCAGGCATAAGAGAGCCAGCACTCCTTATAGCCAAAACATGATTAAAAGGAATTGTCATTACCTTTTAGCTCCTGTATTATACCATATGAAACTTTTACCTTGAGGGTTGGCTGGCTTAGTATTTGAAACTATAACACCCTCAACAGCATCAACATAATCAAGAGTCTTAACAACCCCAGCTTCCAATTTAGGTCTATAAACACTATTATTTGGAATTGGATAGTCAGAAGGCGATTTAGAATATGTTTGCTCTAATTGAGTCATAAATCTATCAACTTCTGTTATCACTTTGTTTAACTCAGTATCCATAGCCTTTGCTTTATTTGTTATATCTCCATACATAAATCTTATTACATAAGCCTGCATGTTTTGTAAAGCACCTATAACTAAATTATAATCATCATCAGTAAGAACGTATTCTCTTATTTCAGAGGTTATTGTTTCTAAATTAGCTATATCTTGAGTTGTAGCAGTTCCGCCCATTATTTTAGATAATATATCATAGTATTGCTTCATTTGAGAATTTAATTCTGATTGTGCGGCTGATTGATAATTCAAGTTTTTAAATACATCTTCACGCATTGGGAATGAACTTGGATTACCAGTATTTATTGTTGTAGGTTTAGTAAGCTGCACATTTATGACACCTGCTTCAGTAGCTGGAACATAGCCTATTCTTGGCATTTGTGTTGTCATTTATATACCTCCTTTAATTCTTCTTATAGGTTTTTATGACCTTAAAATCACTTAAACCTTCATTTTCTTTATAGAATAAATAGTATTCTTGCTTAGGACTAATTACCTCTTTTGTCCTAAAAACATTATTTTCCGATAAAACAACTTTTTCTACTTTGTTTACTTTTGTAACAATTTCTTTTCTAGCTATAATTCGATACTCCCAATCACTTGGTTGTTGTGTTATTTTTCCTGAGCTATCCATTAAGTAATAGCCACCATTTAAGTCTACTTTAAAGGCACAGAACTTTATTCTAGTATAGTATTCATAGTCATCATATTCTTTTGCATCATATTTTACAGTAATAAAAGGATTATTATAAGCATCTTTTAAATTATCATAAACTGTAAGTATTTTTGTTTTTCCTTGCAATATCCACTTATCTTTTTCAGAATACATATAGAAATTATTGTTTGATTCAACAGCTCCATCTATAATCGCATGAGAAGTTTTAATATACGGATATTGATTTATTGTAGGGTCATCAGCAACATACTCAACACTTGTTCCAGCATCTGGTTTCATTAGAATTTGTTTTGCAGTTACCTTAACCTCTATTCTTCCTTCGTCTTTATCTGTTTTTGTGTTAATTGTGTTAAATAATTCTAGTGTTGGATATTCACCACGAATTATATACTGCTTTGTTTTAGAGTAAAGATTTTTTGTTATTACTGAAAAAGTAAGCACATAGCTTTCACTTTGTAATAAATCTTTATCAAACACTTGACTGATGTTTATCTTCTCATATATTCCTATTGTTTTAGTTCCACTTGTGGCATATAACTTCCATGTTGACTTATCATTATAGTCAGTATAGGTATATATATTCATTCGGTAAGAAGAAAGTGTTTCACTTTTGTTTGGGTCTTTAGGTTCATAATATCCTATAAAATTATAACCAGATGAGTTAATACCGTTTGTTGAAGACTCGTTCAGTCCTTGAATGCCAAAATCAGGTGCTGTAATTGGCATAACTATCGTTACAATAGACCACTCTGAAAAATAATCTAAATTATTTTTTAGCCAAGAGCCCATTGCTGGACTGCTTGTATCTTGTGGTTTGGAAGATGCTTCTGTACTTACAGCACGCACCTGTATTTTATAAGCAGTATCTAACTGTTTAAATATGCTTTTATTAATTATAAAGTAATAAAACTTCTTTACTGGGTCAAAAGATATGGCATCTTTTGAAATAAACATTAAATCATATGGATATATATTACTATTTAATACAGTTCTATTAGTGTCAAGCCTAACAATAGAAACTTGCAAACTATCTATCTGCTCATACGAATTTGCAACAGATGGCTTAAAATAGAATTTTAAATCATCTACTTTACCATCAAAAGCAGGTAGAGAATTTGGTACAGTTGGTGGATAAATAGTTTTTATCTTAGCCATTTTATCCCTCCTAGTTCATAGTTGTCACAGCGTACCATAATATCTTAGAGCCAGGTGAAGCAGGTCTATTAAATATAAGTCTTTGGTTTGTATTTGTTGATGAAGGGTCTTTAACATATGTTAAGGCTCTATCTTGACTCACTATAACATAGTTTTCATTTAATATTTGAATACCAGCTTTATCTCCTAATATTATAGTTATAGCATTTTGTCCACTTATATCAACCTCTCCACTTTTAAAAACTATGGGTCCAATAGCAATTCCATCTTGAGTTTTTTGAGCATATTGCATCAATTCACTTTCTACTGCTCTTCTTGCAACTGTTTCACTTGTAGTGTTTATGCTATTTTGTATTTTAGTTCCAGTCCATAGGGCTTCAGGGTTTACGTTACTAACAGAATATCCGTTTACACTAGCGGCATCTCCTGTAAATTTACCTTGGTTAGTTATTGATGACACAACTTGACCATTAGACTTAAAATCTACTATTCTACCATTAGAATTTGTTACATTTATAGAAGTAGAACCATTGCCTATTAATTCATTATGGTTGTGAGAATTATCTGCTATTTGCATATTTACATTTTTAGTGCCTTCACTACCATTGAATTGAACTATACCTGTAACATCTCCACTAAATTGCAGAGTAAGGTTTTGTTTAAATCTATCTGTTGTTGCAGAGTTTTTAGTTATATTAGTTGGTAAATCTCCATTTCCATCTAGTTTCAATATTTTATTTGCCATTGCTGTTGTGCTAACATCAACACTATTGACTTTTTTATTTAGCTCTGCCATAGTTTTACTAGATGTCCATAAGGCATTGTCACTAACGTTTGAATCGTCAACTGTTCTACCATCAACAGTATCAGCATCTAGTCCACTTCCAGACCCATCGACAGTTTTTAAAGAAGCCAATAGGTTAGCAGGTAATACGGCAGTATCTAATTCATCTATTTTTGCCTTTAAACTACTTTTACCTTTTCTAGCATCGACAAGCTCTTTTGATTTGGCATTCCAATCGGCAACCTCTGAAATCTGAGGAACTTTATTTGTTAATCCATTAACTATATAATCTGCGTTAGATTCTGGGTGTAAAACAACTTCACTACCAGCAGAATTAACATCTATTATTTGCATAAATTTAGCCATAAGCTATACCTCCTTTTCTTCTCTAGAAATTTTAAAGTTTATACATTTGTTTTATTTATGTTTGACCAAATAGAAAAAAAGCCACCCTAGGAAATAGGGCGGCTTTCTTCTTTCTTGATTTCCTCATCAAGCATTTCTTGTAATTCATCTACTGCTGTCTCTATCCATATATCTAGTAGTTTTTCACTAACAAACATCTTGATATAAAAAGGTAGGAGAGCATGTACTTTCCTTACAACGAATTCATATTTTAAATCTCCTGTTCCACTTCCAAGTCTTATTTCGGCTTCACAAACTAATCCTTGAATTATCCTATAAATCTCTATCTTTTTATTGTTCTTATATAATAAGACAACATAAACAATAACAATAGCTAACATAGAAAGTAAAAAGTAAAACATTATTTTATCCATATAAATCCTCCTTATAAATAAAAAAATGGAGGTGGATTTTACTCCACCTCCATTTTATAATATCCTATTGTTGTTGATTGCAGTTAATTACACCTGGAGGGCATCCAAAGTAACTAGCCACATAGTCTTTTAAAACTTGAGTTTGTGCTTGTTGAGAATTTTGGAATTGAGATATTTCTAATTCTCTTTGAAGAGTTGCTATCTTATCAGCAGTAAACATATCTCTTATAGATTGGAAACCAGCTCTATTTTCCATTTGAGCCATA
>JAGAKD010000111.1 GCA_017625815.1 Lachnospiraceae bacterium
ATATTACAAGAGGGGTACAAGAATATTTTACCAGTGTCAAATGATTGTCTCACACCTTTTTTACAAGCAGCTCTTCTTAGCAATTATAACTATGAAGAATATTGCGATATTACAAAAGAATTGAGCAACAAGCTTTCAGACTTAGCTAAGTCCATAACCTACGAGGAAGCTATATCCATGCTTAAAACAAAGGATATAACTGCCTCTAGAATATCTAGAAGCATTATCCATATGATACTTGGTTATACAGAAGCTATGAGAAATACTTTTTCCACTTCTGGCTATGCACTATATGCTAACATATTGGCTCTTAAGAAAAACAGTTCTTCACTTTTAAAAGAAATAGGTGACATGGCTGATATACCACTAATCAACAAAAAGGCAGATTTCGAAAAACTCATATCTAAACATGAGATTAACCATAGCGCAGCTAATAGGATGTGGGATTTGGATACAAAAGCAACTGAGCTATACAATTGTCTTGTATATAATCTATATGGCACTACTCTACCTAATGATTACACAACCAGATTACCTGTCATTTAACTATATATCTAAAACAATATTGAATAAAAAATAGTCATACAAAATAAAATTATAAAAAATATAAATTCTATTTTGTATGATTTTTTTATTTGTTTTTATTCTAATATTATTGATATATAACAGTTCAATTGTTATATCAGGGGCATCCTATGGTCTTATGCTATGGTACAAAAATGTTCTACCTATGTTATTACCCTTTATGCTTATATCAGGCCTTATGGTTCAATATGTTAGCAAAAAACAATCAATTAACAAACCCTCAACATATACATATGGAATATTTACATCCATTGTTTTAGGGATTACCTGTGGATATCCTATAGGCGCAAAAACCTGTGCTGACTTTATAAAAAACAACTCCTACAGTTCTAAAATTGGAAATATACTCCTGCCCCTATGTAATAATTCTAGCCCTATGTTTATATCTGGATATATTGTATATAGAATTTTACAACAACGGTTTTCCTTACTTTTCGTTATGTTATGTATATATATTCCTTATATTATAGTTACACTTTTAAGCTTATTTGTACTATGTATTGCTGATAAGCACTGCAAAAAAACTTCAGACCATGTTTCTTTACTTATTAATAGGAACGAAACACCCACAAAAACCAATGATATAATACAGTCCCCTATCCATAAATTAAGTGTAAACGACTATCTTTTAAACACAATAAACCAAATTACCATGGTTGGCATATACATTATGATATGCTCTATTTTTATTGAACTTATTAATAATATCTCCTACATAAATGAGCCACTTTCCTCATTACTATCTGGTTTAATAGAAATCACAAGAGGTGTAGACAGTATCAATTCCTTAGTAACAATAGATGGAAAAACAAAAACAGCCCTAATTATATCTGTAACCTCATTTGGGGGATTATCTTCTATCCTCCAAACCCAAATGGTTATAGAAAAATCCGGGCTGTCTATAATATATTACAGTGTAATAAAAGTGATATGTGCTATAATGACATTCTTCTATTGTATATTACTCATCTAAAAAGTCATCATCCTCATATGCCATATCCTCTGCCTCATCTGCCTCAAAGCTATCGCCACCGAAAGCTGAGTCGAAACCATCCTGCTCAGGAAGTGGCTGCATACCAGCAGCAGCTACTGGAGTTGATGAAAATGCACTATCTAAATCATCCTCTTCCGCATATGACATATTGCTTGATGCAGTGAGAAGGTTGATATTAGCCTCCATCTCACTCATGTTAGTCTCTACGATGTATGAATCATTCTCAAGTGACTCAATAAGAGTTCTGTAGTTTTCCTTCTCCATGTCGTGAATTCTGTTAAAGATATCACGCATCTCAGTGAGCTTGTCCTTAGTATAGTACATAGCTCCAAGACGGATTTCAGTAGCCTCTTCTGAAGCCTGATCAACAATCTGCTGAGCCTGAGCTCTTGCCATCTCAAGAATTTCATTAGCTCTTATGTTGGCAAGCTCTGTAATCTGGTGCTGGTCAACAAGTCTGTTTGCCTCATTAACTGACTCAGTAATGATAGCATCTGAACGAGTTCTAGCATCAGCAAGGATAGCCTCCTTGTTACGCATAATCTTCTTACATCTTTCAATCTCACTAGGAAGCTTAAGCTTAAGTTCATTAATCATTGACTCAAGTTCTTCCTTTGGAACTACAATTTTATTCTGAGATAGAGCCTGATACTTACAGTTATCAATAAAAATCTCTATCTGGTCAATCATTTCTTCAACACCCTTTTTTCCCATCGTTAACTAACCTCCTACAGTTATTTAATCTTATCTATAAGTTGTGGAATTACACATTCGGGTACAAATTCCTTCAAGTCGACACCATATCTAGCATATTCTTTAACCACACTTGAGCTCAAGTATGAATACTGAACGCTTGTGGATAAAAACACTGTATCTACGTCAGGAGCAACCACTCTGTTGCCCTGCGCCATCTGCATCTCCAAATCAAAATCTGTCAATGCTCTTAAACCTCTAATGATTATGTTAGATTTCTTCTGTTTTACAAAATCTACCAACAATCCATTAAAGCACTCAACAGACACATTATCAAGGCCTGATACTGCATCCGTCAACATATTAACACGTTCTTCCAATGAAAACAATGGTTTTTTTGAAGTATTATTTAAAACACCTATAATAACTTTGTCGAACATGTTTGCTGATCTGGTAATAATATCCAGATGTCCAAGTGTAACCGGGTCAAAGCTTCCCGGATATATTGCTGTAATCATATACTAATCTCTTTTCTGTAAAAATATGTGTTTATTAGATTTATATCTCTTATCTTTAACAATGTCAAATCCTAATTGCTCAACATAAGAAAAATCTTCATCCAAAGTTGCTTCCACAACAATAAGTGTATCCTCTGTAAAGTCTTTTCCTGCCAATACAGTTAGAACATTTTTTTCTAAATCCTTGCTATAAGGCGGATCCATAAATATCACATCATAATCAATCTTATCAAGTCCTTGAACATAGCTTATGGCATCGTATTTTAAAACACGTCCCTTATCATCAAGCTTAGTGTGCTTAAGATTATCCTTAATACAGTTAACTGCCTTTGGATTATTCTCAATAAATGTACACTCTCTTGCACCTCTGCTCAAGGCTTCTATACCAATACCACCACTTCCAGCAAACAAATCAAGAAACTTAGCATCTGTTACATATCCAGTGAACATATTAAACAATGTTTCTTTTATTCTGTCTGTAGTAGGTCTAGTATCCATGCCTTCTATAGTCTTTAAAATAAGACTTCTAGCTGAACCAGCAACAACTCTCATTATTCTATCCCCTTAATTTTCTTTCTGATGTAGATACCTGTCTCAGATAACTCAGACTCAGTCCATCCACTTGTCTTATTACAGGATGACTGAATAAGTGATGAGGTTTCATTCTTATTTGAAACATTCCATGCTGCATAAGAAAGATTATATTCTTCAATAAGATCAAACCAAAGGTCTGCCTGATTGTAATCAATAGCACCATTTCCCGAAGCATCACAAATACTGAACTCACTTATAAATATAGGTAATCCACTATTAATAGCTGTAACAGCCTTATTTCTAATGTTATCTGTATGAGTTGATGCATAGAAATGTATTGCATACATAATGTTGTCATAGCCTGTAATTGGGTCCTGGGCAGCTATGTCTACATCCTGACTCCAAGTAGGTGTTCCAACAATAATTATGGCATCTGGATCATTGGCTCTAATAATAGGAATAATCTCTTCTGCATAAGACTTAACCTCTGACCACTGTGTTCCACCATTTGGCTCATTACAAATCTCATATATAACATTGTCGTAATCCTTATACTTAGATGACATTTCCTCAAAGAATGCCTTTGCATCTTCCTTATACTTCTGTGGTGTAAGGTCATGAAGAATATGCCAGTCGATAATTACATACATACCAAGCTCTGTTGCAGCATTAACACCCTGATCAACTAAGCCCTTAAGATATGCCTTATCTCCTCCATTGCAATATCCACCGCTTTCATCAGTGTACATAGCAATTCTAAAAAGGTTAGCTCCCCAGTCATCTCTAAAGGTCTGAATAGCATCCTTATTAACGTAGTCTGGGAACCAAGCTATACCATGTGTACTAACACCCTTAAGCTGGTATTTGTTGCCCTTTGCATCTACAAGGTCTGTACCCTTTACACTGAGTTTACCATGATTATCAAATGGTGTACCTGTTTCAGGTGCAGCTGGTGTCTGTGCAATGGTATCGTCCTTGTCATCCTCTGTTGTGTCTTTACCATCTGATGTACTATCATCATTGTTAGTATTATCTGTACTATCTTCCTTCTTGTCACCACTGCTTGATGTATTAACATACTCAACACCATCAACGTAAAGCTTTGCACCATCCGCAATATTCTGGAATTCTTCCTTAGAAGAAGCATTAATAATAAGACCTACGTTGGTAAGCTCTGTTCCTGCTGAAACTGCAGCATTAAAATCTGCTGGTGTTATAGTCATTACACCATCACTTATTGAAAAATTACCATTCCAAGAGCTTTCTATCTTTGTGTCACTAGCCACTGGAACCTGAATAGACCAATTCTTAATCTCTTTATCACTGTTGTTAGTTATCTTAAACTCAAGCTTACCTGAACAAGCAGGAGCATCTCCCCATTGATCACCAATGGCTACAGTCACATAACAATCTGGCTCTGCTACTTCTTCCTCATCCTCGGCATCTGTAGCAGTACTATCGTCTGTGTCCTGACTATCAGTACCTGTTGCAGTTGTATCTGTTATAACTACATCAGTTGCGCTTGACTTATCAGCCTTTTTATCCTTGTTGCCACCAGCAAATATTACTACAAGTAAACCAATAATCACTACAGCAAGGGCTGCTATAATACCTATAAGAATCTTGTTTGATTTGCCTTCCTTGCTGGCTGGTTTCTTGTCGTCCTTCTTTTCTTCCTTTTTAGTTTCTGTTTTAGAGTCTTCAGATTTATTATCTTCTGCTTTTGTCTCTTCAACCTTAGTCTCTTCTGTCTTTAATTCTTCTGTCTTGCCCATAATTTCTCTCCTTATCTCATATGTTCCTGTAAATATATGTATAGTCTGTGTAAATCCACTTCATTGTAGGCTCTTCCCTGTGCTCTATCAGACTCAATGTAATATTTTTTCTTAGCCGTCTGAATGAGCATCTGATATGCCATAGGTGCCGCATCTGCATTTAGACTTACAAAGGTGATTTTTTCCATATCTACCTTCTTAATATCTGAAAGCATTATCTCAAAATGTCGCTTTTTATCATTGTAAATAAATTTACCGTCATTTATGTCTGCTGTTCCTG
>JAGAKD010000112.1 GCA_017625815.1 Lachnospiraceae bacterium
GACTCACGTTAAGTTATTTAATGCGGCACCAAAGATAGAAGCAATTCATGCAGGTCTAGAATGTGGAATATTTGCAGGTAAGATAGAAGGTTTAGATTGTGTATCATATGGTCCTAATATGGACGATATTCATACATCTTCTGAGAAATTATACATTGATAGTACTGCAAGATATTTTGAGTATACAAAAGCAATATTAAAGGCATTAAAATAGATGCATTAAGATAATAGGAGGAACCTATAATGGCTTTATGGGAAAATAACGTAAGAAAGGTTGTTCCATATGTTCCAGGTGAGCAACCAAAGGTAAAAGATATAATAAAGCTTAATACAAATGAAAATCCTTATGGTCCATCCAAGAAGGTCCTTGATAAGGCTATGGAACTAGAGAGACTAAAGCTATATCCAGATCCTGCTGCCACAGACCTAGTAGATACAATAGCTAAGTATCATGGCTTAAAATCTAATCAGGTTTTCGTTGGAGTTGGTTCAGATAATGTTTTAGCTATGGCATTTATGACATTTTTTAATTCTGATAAAAAGCTTCTTTTTCCAGATATAACATATTCTTTTTATGATGTATGGGCAGAGCTTTTTGGAATTCCTTATGAGCAAATTCCTGTTGATCAGGATTTTAAGCTTAGAGCAGAGGACTACTACGTGGAAAACGGAGGTATAATATTCCCTAATCCAAATGCACCTACGGGTATTGCAGAGCCACTTTCATTTGTTGAGGATATTGTTAAGAATAATCAGGATGTTATAGTAATTGTGGATGAGGCTTATGTTGATTTTGGTGGAGAGACAGCCCTTCCTCTGATTGATAAGTATGATAATTTATTAGTTGTAAGAACTTTTTCTAAGTCACGTTCTATGGCTGGACTTAGAATAGGTTACGCAATGGGTAATGAAAAACTTATAAAATACTTAAACGACGTAAAATACTCTTATAATTCATACACAATGAATATGCCATCTATAATTCTTGGTAAGGAGAGTATCTTAGATGACGAGTATTTTAAAGATACAGTTGCAAAGGTTATAGATACAAGAGAGTGGTTTAAAGAAGAAATTGAAAAGCTTGGTTTTTCTTGTCCACCATCAGCGGCTAATTTCCTTTTTATTACTCATAATAGTCTTGAGGCAAAGTATATTTTTGAGAAAGCAAAAGAAAACAAAATATTCGTAAGATTTTTTGACAAGCCTAGAATAAACAATCATTTGAGAGTAACAATTGGAACTAGAGAAGAGATGGAAGTGTTCTTAGAGTTCCTAAAAAAGCTCGTATAGAAGCGTGCATTATACTACAACATATGTAATTAATCAAGAAAAAAAGTGTATACTTGTGTATACATTTTTTTTCTTGATTTTTTTGGTTATATAAATATATACTTTTCTTATATCTTTTTTCAAATTATTTTTCTATTTAATATTTTCCCAGATAACAATATAACAGAAAGGGTTACACAATATGTTTGTGTATAATATATATGGATTTTAAAGAGTTTTTAGAGAATATAGTAATAGCACTTCCAGAGTATTTACTTCAATACGATATAGAGGATATACATATAGAGGAGGTATATAAAAACAACGGTGTAAAATGTACGGGGTTAGCTATATGCATAAAAGATGAGAATATATCACCTAACATTTATTTAGAATATTTTTACAGCTTATATAAGCAAGGAAGTAGTATAGAAGAGATTTTGGAACTTATTAGAGATGAGTATAATGAGGCTAGAATAAGAATGCTTAATGATGAGTACATAGAGATGACAAAAGAAGATTTAGCGGACAACGTTTTTATTAAGCTTGTAAACTATGAGAGAAATGAAGCAGTATTAAGGGAATGTCCACATATGAGATTTTTAGACCTTGCAATTACCTTTAGATATCTAGTTAAACAGGATGAGGAGGGAATAGCTTCGGCACTAATAAAAAATATTGAAATGGATAGGTGGGATATATCCTTAGAGGAGCTATACCAATATGCATATGATAATACTAGAAGACTTTTTTCCCCTATGATAAAGCCTATTAGCCAGGTTTTAAATGAATTGACAGATGGCCTTGATATACCAGATGATAATAACCTATATGTTTTGTCCAATGAACATGGTATCAATGGTGCCACCTGCATTATATACCAGGATTTATTGCATCAGTTAGCAGTAGATAGGGGCACTAATATCTATATTTTGCCATCTAGTATTCATGAGGTATTGCTTCTTCCAGAAGGTGATAATACAGACTCATGTCAGCTTGTTGAGATGGTGAAGGAGATAAATGAATTCGTTGTTAGAGATATAGATTTTCTATCTGATACAGTGTATATTTATGATTTAAATGACCAGTGTATCAAATTTTAAGTGCTTGACTAAACACCTAGTCTGTGCTATTTTAAAAAGGCATTTTCAATGCAATTTTTTAGTTGGAGGATTTATTATGACTAAAGGTACAGTAAAGTGGTTCAACAACCAGAAGGGATTTGGATTTATCACAGATGAGAATGGTAAGGACGTATTCGTTCACTTCACTGGTCTCAACATGGAAGGTTTCAAGACTCTTGAGGAAAACCAGTCAGTTGAGTTTGACGTGGTTGAAGGTGAGAAGGGACCACAGGCAGTTAATGTAACTGTTGTTCAGTAACAATTTTGACTTAATCAAGTAACAGGGTACCTATTTATATATATTAGACCGGAAGTTATGGCTTAATTGACAATTAGGAATCGTTATATTATTGAGTAAAAAAAAGTGGGAGCTATTATTTATATAATAGCTCCTATTTTGTTGACAAAAAATCATAAATCTAATAAAATCATATATATACTATGGGGGTTCGCTAGAAAGTGAAGAGGGGTGCTATTTGTGAGCGAAAGTTTTATTTCTAGAAAAGATAGAATCATAGCATCTGCAATAGAAATTATAAGCGACTCTGGTTTATCAGCATTGACTACACGTAACCTAGCTCAAAAGGAAAATATGTCAGAAGCACTTATGTATAAGTATTTTGGTGGTATAGATGAGGTGCTTGTTGAGGTTGTAGACTATTACTGTAGGTTTGATAATCAGATTAGACACACTGTTAAGTCCAAAGAGGGTACTAATATAGAAAAGCTTAAGCAATATCTTGAAGCTTATGCTACATATTACGATAACTATTATGCAATATCCACATTGATGCTTCAGTATGAAGAGTTATTACATAATATGGACACAAGGGATAAGATTTCTTGGTGTATAACAGAGAGATTAGATTTTATTGCGGATTTATGCAAGAAAGCTATAGAAGAAAAAGAAATCATTGATTTGCTTTCTCCAGAAGAGCTAGCTAACAATATAACAGGTTTGGTTATGACTCATATTTTGAGTAGGCGAATTATATATCATAAAAAAACATTTAAACAAGAGATGATGGACAATTTACATAAGTGGTTTGAATTGCTTAAATATCCAGAATAGGGAGGTTTCAATATGAAAGTTTTAGTAGCAGAAGATGATATCGCAAGCGGAAAGTTTATGCAAAAGCTTCTTTCTAAGTACGGAGAGGTAGTAGTTGCTAGAGATGGTATTGCTGCGGTAGATGAATTTGTTAATGCTATCAATATTAACGAAAGATTTGACTTGGTATGTTTGGATATTATGATGCCAAAGATTGATGGTTACAAGGCACTTGCATCAATTAGAGATGCGGAGAGAAAGCTTGGTTTAGCACGTGACGCTAGATGTAAGGTTGTTATGATAAGCGCTCTTGATGAAGGCTTTGATTCAAGCTACGCAAGTGATGATTATGAAGAGTACATATGTAAGCCTATTGATATCATTAAGTTTGATGAAGTTATTAAGAAGCTTGACTTAGTATAATTAAGTAGGATAGAAGTTATGGATTTATTTGACTATATGAGAGAGAATAATATGAAGGGCGAGTCTCCTCTTGCTAAGAGACTACGCCCTACTTCTATTGATGAGGTTGTTGGCCAAGAGCATATTTTAGGTAAAGATAAGCTGTTGTATCGTGCTATTAAAGCAGATAAGCTAGGTTCTATTATATTGTATGGACCACCTGGAACAGGTAAGACAACTCTAGCAACTGTTATTGCTAATTCTACTAGCTCACAGTTCAGAGAATTAAATGCAACCACATCAGGCAAGAAGGATATTGAAGAGGTTGTAACCAAGGCTAAGTCTGATCTTGGAATGTATGGCAAGAAAACTATACTTTTTATCGATGAGATACATAGATTTAACAAAGCGCAGCAAGACTTTCTTCTTCCCTTTGTAGAAGATGGAACCGTTGTACTTATAGGTGCAACAACTGAGAACCCGTATTTTGAGGTTAATAAGGCACTTATTTCCCGTTCATCTATATTCCAGTTAAAGCCACTTTCTAAGGAAAATGTGGAAGTGCTTATAAGAAGGGCTGTGTCAGATGTAGATAAGGGAATGGGCGCTTATGATGCTGAAATAACAGATGAGGCAGTAAGCTTTCTTGCTGATGTATCTGAGGGTGATGCCAGACTTGCTCTCAATGCTGTTGAGCTTGGTATTTTATCTACGGAGCGAGATGAGACAACTGGAAAAATTGTGATTGATTTAGCTGTTGCAGAAGAATGTATTCAGAGACGTTCAATTAGATATGAGAAGGATGGAGATAACCATTACGATATTATATCTGCTTTTATAAAGAGTATGAGAGGTTCTGACCCAGATGCAGCAGTATATTATCTTGCAAAGATGTTATATGGTGGAGAGAGTGTTACATTTATAGCCAGAAGAATTATGATATGTGCATGTGAAGATGTAGGAAACGCAGATCCTCAGGCCATAGTTGTTGCCTCTGCTTGTGCTCAAGCTGTTGAAAGAGTAGGTATGCCTGAGGCTCAGATAATTCTTGCACATGCGGCCATATATGTAGCCTGTGCCCCTAAGAGTAATGCTATTGTGAACGCTATATTTGCAGCTAACGATGCAGTTATATCTGTGGGAGATTGTCAAGTACCTAATCATTTGCGGGATGCTCATTACTCAGGAGCTAAGAACCTTGGTAATGTTGGATATCTGTACGCTCACGATTATCCAAATCACTATGTTAAGCAACAATACCTACCGGATAACCTATTAGATGAAAAATTTTACTATCCAGGTGACAATGGATACGAAAAGGATATAAAACTGTGGTTTAATAAAATAAAAGAATAAAAAGTAACTCTAATGCTTAGGATTTATAATCTTAATAAAATCTTAAACATTAGAGTTGTTTTATTTTAAACATATATGTGTTATTATATGGTGAAAAATAAAAGTAATTTTTAAGGAGAAAAGTTATGAGCAAAAAGAAAAAGATTGTCATCACTATAATCGCTATATTAGTAATAGCATTTATTGCTGTTGCTGTATGGTATTTTGTTGACAAGAAAAAGAAAGAGGATGAAAAAGGGGTTGTCTATGTTGAGTCTGTAGAGAATATAACAGGCTTCGGTTTTTATGGGGAAAATCGATACATGGGTGTTGTAGAGACTCAGGATAGCAAGGGAGTAGAAAAAGCTTCAGACAAAACGGTTAAAGAAGTTTTTGTCAGTGAAGGTGATGTGGTAAAAGAGGGAGATAAGCTTTTTGAGTATGATACTGAAGAAATGACACTTAAGCTTAAACAGCTTGAACTTGAGCTTAGTAGCATTAACACTAATATATCTACATTGAATTCACAGATTAGTGCTCTTAAAACTGAAAGAGACCAGGTTGAAGAGGCGTATAAGATTGAATATACAAGCCAAATTCAGAGTTTACAGGCACAGGTTAATCAGGAAAACTATAATGCAAGTGCAAAGCAGATAGAGATAGATAGACAAAAAAGTGCCATAGAGAATGCCATTGTATATTCTCCAATGGATGGAATTATTAAAGAAATAAACAATGATACAGATAACACTGTTTCAGGGGATTATTACGGTGATGGAGGCGAATCAAAGCCATTTATTTCTATTATGGATATGGGTGAATATAGAATTAAAGCCTCTGTAAGTGAATTGAATATTTATAACTTTATGGAAGGGGATAGAGTTATTATTCGTTCTAGAATTGATGAGACTATGATATGGTACGGTGAGGTAACAAAGATCGATACTGAGCATCCAGAAGAGAACAATGATTATTACTATATGGACATGGGAACTGCACCAACTAAGTATCCAGTATATATTGCTTTAGACGAAACAGAAGGTTTAATGTTGGGTCAGCACGTATACATAGAGCATGACTTTGGTCAGACAAGCGCAAAAGAGGGACTTTGGTTAGATGATTTCTATATTGTACAGGATATGAGTGGTTCTCACGTATGGGCAGAGAACTCTGATGGAGAGATTGAAAAGCGTAAGGTAGAACTTGGAGAATATGATGAAGAAATGTGGAGATATGAGATTCTCTCAGGTATTACTGAGGAGGACTATATTGCATTCCCAGAACCAAGAATTGAAGAGGGTATGAAGACTACTCATAATTACGAGGATGTAATGGAAGATGATATGTACATGGAAGATGATATGTACATGGAAGATGATATGTATATGGAAGATGGTATGTACATGGAGGATGATATGTATATGGAAGACGATATGTACATGGAAGACGATATGTACATGGAAGATGATATGTATATAGAAGATGATATGTCAGGAGAAGAGTCAGTTACAGAGGGGGCATATTAATGATACTTGAATTAAAAAATTTATATAAAGCATATGTACAGGGTAATATGTATGTGCCTGTATTAAAGGATATAAATTTTTCTGTAGAAGAAGGTGAATATGTAGCAATAATGGGACCTTCTGGTTCAGGCAAGTCCACCTTGATGAATATAATAGGTTGTTTGGATAAAGCAAGCTCAGGTGTATATATGCTTAATGACGAAGATGTTAGTAGCTATAACGATAAACAGTTGTCTTATATTAGAAATAAAAACTTAGGATTTGTATTTCAGACATTTAATTTGCTTCCTAGACAGTCAGCCCTTGATAATGTTGCATTACCATTACAGTATGCAGGTGTGCCAAGAAATAAGAGAAAAGAGATATGTCTAGAAGCTTTGGATATGGTTGGATTATCAGATAGAGTTAATTTTAAACCTACTCAGCTTTCAGGTGGACAAAAGCAAAGAGTTGCTATAGCAAGAGCGCTTGTTAAAAACCCGGAGATAATTATGGCAGACGAGCCAACGGGTGCGCTTGACTCAGCAACGGGTAAGCAGGTGTTTGATACCTTGAAGGAGCTTTCTAAGGAGAAGCTTGTGCTTATCGTTTCACACGATAGAGATTTTGCCGAGCAATATGCTGACAGAATTATCGAGCTTGCAGACGGAAAGATAATTTCCGACGTTGAAAGAGCGCCCATAAATGAGCAAGCAGATAACGAGAGCGAAGAAACACAAGCAGAGGAGCCACTTACCTTTAATGGCGATGAAATCGACATTA
>JAGAKD010000113.1 GCA_017625815.1 Lachnospiraceae bacterium
ACAGAGAAGGGAAAAAGATGAATCTGAATGGTTAGTAACACTTCGTCCGGAACTTCGTATTATTGATGATGAAACCTTTGACAGAACGCAGGAGATTTTGAAAGGACGTCACGATTCCTTTAAGATGACACATGAACGTCAGAGCAATAAACATTTATTCTCTACACTGATTAAGTGTAAAGATTGTGGTTGGTCCTTCCGTAGAACTGTGCGGCAGTATAAGAATACCTATGTACGTTGGGTATGCTCTGGTCACAATGGTCGTGGTGCTGATAGCTGTCCGAATGCTATTACAGTAGACGAAGAAGAATTGATTCAGGTATTGCAAAAGTACTTCCAAGACGTGCTTAGTAAAAAGAAAAGAGTAATCGACCATGTGATCAAAGAGTTCCAACGTGTTTATAAAGCGAAGGATGAGAATGTAGAATACGAAAAAGAATTGACCGCAGAGTTAAATAGACTTCGTAGATCACGTGAGAAATATATGGACATGTACACCGATGATTTAATTTCCAGAGAGGAATTGAATGAGAAAATCGGTGGCATGAGAAAAGAGATTGATAGATTGGAAAATGAGCTGAAGATGGTGTCTTACAATCTGACAAAGGGAGAACAGCTCGAAGAGATTCTCAACAGCACCTTCAAAGAGATGGAAGATATCGCAGATGTTCATGAAATGACTAATACACAGTTGAAACGTCTTATCAATAAAATCGAAGTGGACAAGGAGGGTAATGTAGATATTTACTTACGCCTCATCGGTGACCTGGGTTTAGACGAAACTGTCTTGATTGATGGATACGAAAATGCAGAAGAAAACGCAAGCGACAATCAAGGAGAACTGTCTAAACCAAGCATGAAAACAACTACAACCAAAACCATTCCGAATTGCACCAACCATACATAAGGATGTAACAGAAAGACTTATGGAAATTGATGCAGGGCTTGCCAATGAAGCCAGGAAAGTATTGGATGTAAATAAGTCAGAAAGACATATTCGTGGAGGTATGGCTACTAAAAAGAAGTATGAACATTTACATCAGTAAAAACTAAATCATTGCACATAAGCAGGTTTCGTATTATAATAGATAGGATATTATTTAGTATTGTTTCTACTTTTAGATAGAGGTGTAAGAATGAAATTTATACATATAGCTGATGTCCATTTGGGTGTGAAGCCAGATAGAGGCAAGCCTTGGAGTAATCAAAGGGCTGATGAAATATACGATAGTTTCCGCAATATTATAGAAGTTTGTGAAGAGCAGCAGGCAGATATGTTGCTTATTGCAGGGGATTTATTTCATATGCCACCTACAGAAAAAGATCTTAAGAATGTTGATTTTCAATTTCGTAAGCTCTCTAAAACCAAGGTGGTTATTATCGCGGGTAACCATGACTACATAGAGGAAGGCTCTGCTTGGGAGACTTATGAATTTCAGTCAGACGTAGTAGTTTTCCCTAAGGATAAAGCGGCTAAGATGTTCTTTGAAGATATCAATGTATGTGTTACTGGATATAGCTACGGAAAACAAGAATATACAGAAAGAATTCTTGAAAAGTTAAATCCGGGCAAGGAGGATGCATATAATATTCTTCTTGGTCATGGTGGCGACAAGACACATATGCCATTTTCTAAGGAACGTTTAGCAAAGGCGGGATTTGATTATGTGGCACTTGGCCATATACATAAGCCTGCCCATATTCTTAAGAATCGCATGGCTTTTGCAGGTTCTCTAGAACCTATAGATTACACCGAAACAGGCAAAAGAGGTTATATCTTAGGTGAGGTTAATGAGGAGAAGGTTACAAAGATATCCTGGATACCTTGTAACAAGAGAAGCTATGTAAATATGGCCTTAGAGATTGACTCAAGCTATACCAACGGCGATGTTTCTGATATAGTTGAGGAGCAGATTAAGCAGATTGGTGTGGATAACATATATCGTATTATGCTTAAGGGACGAGTTGCAAGCGAGCTTGAGATTAATCTTAGTGGTCTTATCAGAAGATACAATATCAACGAAGTAATCAATAAAACTGAAAGTGATTACGATATAGATGAGCTACTTTCTGGCAATGAAAACAATTTGCTTGGAAGATTTATTATGGCACTGTCAGATGAAGATAGTTTAGAGAGTGAAGAAATCAGAAACAAAGCTTTGCGTTATGGTGTAGAAGCTTTGTTAGGAGCTGGAGATAAATAATGTATCTTAACAAATTATTACTTAAAGACTTTGGAAAATTTAATAACAAATCTATTGATTTAAAGCCGGGTCTCAACTTGATTTATGGTGAAAATGAAGCTGGAAAAACCACCATAAAGGAATTTATTATAGGCATGCTCTATGGCATAGATAAGTCTAGAGGCTTAGGGGCAAGACTTGATAATTACGAGCTTAGAAAGCCTTTAGATGGAAGGGGCTTTTCTGGTAAGGCATATATCAACTACAAGGGCAAGAACCACTTAGTAGAGAGAAGCTTTTTAAGACATAATCGCAAGCTTTCAGCTATGGATGTACAGGCCGGTAGAGAACTTAAGCTTAAGAATAAAAATAGTCTTCACGGTACCATGTTTGACCTAGACAAGAATACCTATGTGAACACCTTATGTATAGGAGAGCATGGAGCGGCTCCAGGAAAAGAGCTTGCCAACGAGATGAATAACTACTTGGCAAATCTTTCTACAACTGGTTCAGCAGATATCGATAAGACTGCCGCTATTGAGAGACTTAAGGCTGAGAAGAAAAAGAACGATGTTAAGCCTATCATAGAAAAACTTGACAATATAGCAGCCGAGATAGATGAGTTCAAGACTGTTGATGAGGACTTAAAAGATATCAGAGCTAAGATATCAGAGCTTGACCAAGAGTTTGCTATGGAGACAGCTAAGCGTAAACGAGAAGCCAGAAAAATGGTTGAAGGAGACGATGGGGAAGTTTCCTATGAGGAGAATTATCAGTTGTCAGCTAAGCTGGACAACCTGGCAGAGCAAGCAACTGCTGCTACAGAGATTGAAGATGAAGAGCCAGAAGAAAAGCTGTCTGATAAGATATGGTTTATTATTTTAACTGGAATATTTGTTATCGGCGTTATTGCGGCTATGGTACATATACTTCCTTTTAGTGAAGGAGTTAGAAAGCTATTTATAGTGTGTACCTTCCTCTTTGTTATAGTAACTATTGTAGAGGGATTATATGCCAAAGGTGTTTTCCAAGATGATATTACAACGCCTTCTGAGGAAGAGTTTAAACGTATCATTAAGGAATTGGAAAAGCAGGCTGAAACAAGTGAAGACGATGTGGAGATAGATATGACCTTTGCCAAGGAATATGCTGAGAAAAAGGCTGATCTTAAGGTTATTGAGAAGAACCATCTTGATAGACATGCCAAGAAGTTAGAGTTAGAGGAAGAGTTTACAGTTATCTCTAAGCAGCGTGATGCTGTTGAGAGAGAGGTTCACGCGATTAACCTTGCTATTAACACTATCAATGAAATGTCAGCTCAGATACATGGAGATTTAGGTTTCCTTATCAATGACAACATTTCAGATATAGTATCTAAGATTACAGATGGCAAATACGATGATGTTCGTCTTGATGAGAATCTTCACGTTATGGTTCGTGATGGTGATAGCTATGTTGGTATCGAGTACCTTAGCGCAGGAACTATGGAGCAGATATATCTTGCAGTTCGTCTAAGTGTTGCTAGACTTCTTTGCAGAGACAAGATGCCTCTTATTATTGATGATATCTTTACTAACTACGATGAGCCTCGTCTTATCAATACCTTAGATTGTCTCAAGACTATTGATACAGAGCAGATTATTCTTATGACATCTAACCCTCATATCGGAGATATGTTAGATGACCTTGACATGGATTACAATTACGTAGAGCTTGCCTAGTCCAAAATTCTTATATCATATTTTATGTGAAGATATGAACCTAAGGTATGAGATAAATATATAGCCCTCAATTCCTTCGCAACCTTACGGAATTTAACTAATTCTACGGTTCGAGCTTTCGATGTTTGATTACGTGTCGCTTCCGCAAACTCACGTGTCATAAGTGGACTGGGCCAATATTTTTTAGACAACTAGCTTGTACCAAATATCAAGGTTTTATAATTTGCGATGAAGGCACTGCCGAGGGATGTCTGAGGAGCAGATTTCAAGAAAAGAAAAAGGAATTAGAAACCTTCCGTTTACGGAAAAGGTATTCTAATTCCTTTTTCTTTTATATTGAAAATGCGACGAGTTTC
>JAGAKD010000114.1 GCA_017625815.1 Lachnospiraceae bacterium
AGGTAATGGTAAAATAGGACAGGCTATGATGTCTATTATTAGAGGTCTTGATATGAATGTGCTTTTGTACGATCCATATCCACTTCAGCCAATTATAGATAATGACCCAGAAGCAGCAGAAAAATGGGGAAAAGGACTTAAATATGTTGACCTTGATACCTTGTTTAAAGAGTGTGATATTATAAGCCTTCATTGTCCGCTTACAAAGGACACTCAGCATATGATTAACAAAGATAGTATCTCTAAGATGAAGGATGGTGCCATTATTATTAATACTTCAAGAGGTGGTTTGATTAATACTCAGGACCTTCTTGATGCACTTGCAGAGAATAAGTTCGGTGGTGTAGGCCTTGATGTATATGAGGAGGAAGAGGATTACTTCTTTGAGGATATGTCGGATGAGATTATATCTTCAGATGATTTGGTTAGACTTACATCATACCGTTCAGTGATTCTTACATCTCACCAGGCATTCTTTACTCAAGAAGCAATGAAAGCTATTGCGGAGGTTACTTTAGAGAATGCAGAGTGTCTAGAAAAAGGATTAGAACTTAAGAATATTGTTTTACCTTAGTTAGTTTGATATAATCTTAAAGTATTTGCTTTAGGGCAATATTTAGGAGGAATATTTTGAAGAATTTATATATTGCAGAGAAACCGAGTGTGGCAAGAGAATTTGCCAAAGCACTTGGAGTTAAGGGTGCAGACAAGGCCGGCGGTAAAGATGGGTTCATCGAGACCGCCGACTCTATCGTAACCTGGTGTGTTGGACACTTGGTTACTATGAGTTATCCAGATGCCTATGATGAGGCCCTTAAAAAATGGAGTATGGCTACTATTCCATTTGTGCCAACTGAATACAAATATGAGCTTATAGATGGAACAAGCAAGCAGTTTAATGTAGTTCAAAAGCTCCTTAATCGTGATGATGTTGGATGTATATATGTGTGTACCGACTCGGGACGTGAGGGAGAGTACATATATCGCTTGGTGGATCAGATGGCAAAGGTTTCAGATACTAAGCAAAAAAAGAGAGTTTGGATAGACTCTCAGACAGAGGAAGAAATACTAAGAGGTATTAGGGAAGCTAAGGATTTGTCTGAGTATGATAATTTAAGTGACTCGGCCTATCTTAGAGCACAGGAAGATTACCTTATGGGTATTAATTTTTCCAGAGCATTAACTCTAAAATATAGCACCACTGTGCGTAAATATTTAGGCACAGACAAGTGTGTTATAGCTGTGGGACGAGTTATGACCTGTGTTCTTGGAATGATTGTTAAAAGAGAACGAGAGATAAGGGAGTTTGTTCCGACACCTTTTTATCGTGTGCAAGCAGGCTTAGATGGCTTTGATGCTGAGTGGAAAGCTGTAGAAGGCTCTGCTTATCATCAATCCCCATTACTTTATAAGGAAAATGGTTTTTTAAAAGAAGAGTCAGCAAAAAAGCTTATAGAAAAATTAAGTGTAGGCGAACCCATAGAATTTACCGTTGCCAAGGTGGAAAAGAAGGTGGAGAAAAAGGCACCACCTATGCTTTATAACTTGGCAGAATTACAGAATGATTGCTCCAAGCTTTTTAAGATAAGTCCATCAGACACTCTTGTTATTGTGCAGGAATTGTATGAGAAGAAGCTTGTGACTTATCCTAGAACTGACGCTAGAGTTTTATCAACAGCTGTTGCGAAAGAGATATATAAGAATATATCAGGTCTTAAAAATTATCCAGCCTTGGCTGGTTTTGCTGAAAATATTATAGCTCAGGGTGGCTACAAAAACGTTGCTAAGTCAAAATATGTAAATGACAAGCAGATTACAGACCACTACGCTATAATACCTACAGGACAAGGCTTTGGCGCATTAGGTTCAGTGTCTGACACTGCGAGAAAAGTATATGATATTATCGCGAGAAGATTTTTAAGTATTTTTTATCCAGCAGCTCAGTATGAGAAGGTATCCCTTGTGTTGACAAAGGGAATTACCGCTGATGGAAGTGAAGAAGGTAAGGATGTTCAACCTTCAAATACATATGATGAAAGCTTCTTTGCCAACTTTAAGAGACTTAAGAGTCCGGGGTATCTTGCTATTGCTGGTATACCTAAGTCAGATGATGATAAACTTACGCCAGAGATGCTAGAACGCCTGGGAAATCTTAAAAAAGGTCAGAAGCTA
>JAGAKD010000009.1 GCA_017625815.1 Lachnospiraceae bacterium
AACATCATTCCACCAGCAGCTATTCAGGATGCCATGGAGAAGCAGATGAAGGCAGAGCGTGAAAGACGTGAGCAGATCCTTATTGCAGAAGGTGAGAAGAAGTCAGCAATCCTTCGTGCAGAGGGTCAGAAGGAATCTCTTATTCTTTCAGCAGAGGCTGAAAAGCAGTCAGCAATTCTTCGTGCAGAGGCTGCTAAGGAAGCTACTATCAAGAGAGCAGAAGGTGAGGCAGAGGCTATTCTTACAGTACAGAAGGCGAATGCAGAGGGTATTAAATTCCTTAACGAGTCAGCACCTGATAAGTCAGTTCTTACTCTTAAGAGCCTTGAAGCATTTGGAAAGGCTGCTGATGGAAAGGCTACAAAGCTTATTATTCCTTCAGATATTGCTGGTATAGCAGGTCTTGCATCATCACTTACTGAGATTGCGGGAAGTAAGGATAAGGCAGAATAAATTACTTAATGAGGAGATATTATGAAAAGTTTGATGAGTTTTTTGCTGGGGATTGTATTAACCATCGTGGGTGCTATACTTTTTCTTACCAATGTTAGAGTATCCAGCTTTACTTTTTTCTTCCGTTACAATGGAACTAACATAACAGCTATACTTATGATACTTATGTGTATTTTAGTAGTTGTTTATATTGTATATTCTAATTTTGTTACTGGATTATTGCTTGGAATTGCCTTCCTTGCATTTGTTATATCAGTTATAATGAGTATGAAGTTTTATATCATTAGTATGACAGCTTTAGAAGTTTTTGTTATACTTGCAACCTTCTTTGGTGGCATTGGCTTAACTCTTAGAGGTATAGTTCATGCTAAAGATGAGCTACCAGATGGTAAATAGTCATATTGTGTGAATGGAGGAAACTATGAGTAGCTTACAGGAATTGCAAAAAGAGGCACTTAGTGAGTTGGTTGATTACAGTGAAAAAATCATTAGAGGCACCGAAGAAGTAATCAAGGAACTTAGGGGCACAAGAAAAGAAGATACAGATGAGCTGTTCAATCTTGTTATACAGGGCATCAATTGGGAAATAGAAGTGTTTAACAATTGTGAGAGTTTGATTAATAAGGATGGTCAGCAGATTGATAAAGAAAAGATGGCAACAGCAGTAGGAAGGCTTGGCAAGGTTTTACAAGAAAAAGACGACATTAAGCTTGCGGCTTGTTTGGATGTAGACTTCCTTCCATTCCTTAAGGCAATGGAGTTTGCAGCCCTCACTGTGAGCCAGTAAATTAACAAAACCACTACCTATATTTGGTAGTGGTTTTTTAGTATAATTTATTTATAAAAATAGCATAAAACTATTTTATTTTTTTAGTAAAGATGTTATAATAATCACATATTATGCTAAAAGGGGTGACATTATGATTAAGAAAGAAATGATAGCTATGCTTTTAGCAGGTGGACAGGGAAGTCGTTTGGGCGTTTTGACTTCTAAACTTGCTAAACCGGCGGTTGCATTCGGTGGTAAATATAAGATTATTGATTTCCCACTCAGCAACTGTATAAACTCAGGTGTAGATACTGTCGGTGTTCTTACACAGTATAGACCTTTGAGACTTAATCAGCATATTGGTATCGGTATTCCATGGGATTTGGATAGAAGTATAGGTGGTGTTACAGTACTTCCTCCGTATGAGAAGAGCACTAATAGTCAGTGGTATACTGGCACAGCTAATGCTATTTACCAGAATATAGAGTACATTGATTATTACAATCCAGATTATGTTTTGATTCTTTCAGGTGACCATATTTACAAGATGGATTATGAGGTTATGCTTGACTTCCATAAGACAAGCAAGGCTGATATCACACTTGCTACATATCAGGTACCTATGGAAGAAGCTAGTCGTTTCGGAGTTGTAATAACTGATGAGACAGGCTGTATTCAGGAATTTGAAGAGAAACCTGAGAATCCTAGAAGTAATAAGGCTTCTATGGGAATTTACATTTTCAACTGGAAGCTTCTTAAGGAAGCACTTACAGTTATGAAGGATGTTCCTTCATGTGATTTTGGTAAGCATATTATTCCATACTGCCACGAAAAGGGTAGTAAGATATGTGCATATGAATACAAGGGTTATTGGAAGGACGTTGGAACTCTTGGTTCATATTGGGAAGCTAATATGGAGCTTGTGGATATTATTCCTGAGTTCAACCTCTATGAGGAGTTCTGGAGAATATACACTAAGAGTGATATGCTTCCACCACAGTACATTGCACTAGAGGCTTCAGTTACTAAGAGTATCGTAGGTGAAGGTACAGAAATTTATGGAGATGTTAACAGTTCGGTTATCGGTGCGGGCGTAACTATCGGTAAGGGTGCTGTTGTTAAGAATTCTATTATTATGAATGGAGCAGTTATCGGTGATGGAGCTATTATCGATAAAGCTATCATTGCGGAGAATGTTGTTATCGGTGCTAACACTGAGCTAGGTGTGGGCGATGAAGTTCCAAATGAACTTGCACCACATATCTATTCATTCGGCCTTGTTACAATTGGCGAAAACTCAGTAGTTCCAGATGGAGTTAAGGTTGGTAAGAATGTTGCTATATTTGGCGAGACAACAATTGACGAATATCCAGATGGATTACTTAAGAGTGGTTCAAGTATAATAAAGGTAGGTGAGTAGTATGAGAGCAATAGGTATTATTTTAGCTGGTGGTAACAGCAACAAAATGGGCGATTTGTCAGCTAAGAGAGCAGTTGCGGCTATGCCTATCGTGGGAAGCTACAGAGCGATTGACTTTACATTATCCAACATGACTAACTCCCATATTAAGAAGGTAGCAGTTTATACACAGTATAATTCACGTTCTTTGAATGAGCATCTTAATTCATCAAAGTGGTGGGATTTTGGTAGAAAACAGGGTGGTTTGTATGTATTTACACCAACTATAACAGCTACTAATAATTATTGGTATAAGGGAACAGCTGATGCACTTTATCAGCACATCAATTTCCTTAAGTCAGCACATGAACCATACGTTGTTATTGCGTCAGGTGATGCAGTATACAAGATGGATTACAACAAAGTTCTTGAAGAGCATATTGCTACAGGAGCTGATATAACTATCGTATGCAAGGATATTCCAGCTGGAACAGACGATATCAATAGATTTGGTGTTGTTAAGCTTGCAGATGATAACAGAGTTGTTAGCTTTGAGGAAAAGCCACTTGTTGCAGAGACAAATACAGCATCTATTGGTGTGTATGTGGTTAGACGTAGACAGCTTATTGAACTTCTTGAGGCGTGTGCAGCAGAAGGAAGAAGCGACTTTGTTAATGACATTCTTGTTCGTTACAAGAACGTTAAGAAAATATATGCTTATAAGCTAGATTCATATTGGAGAAATATTGGTACAATAGATTCTTACTTTAAGACAAATATGGATTTCCTTAACAAGGATATTAGAGATTACTTCTTTAGACAGCATCCAGATGTATATTCTAAGGTTGAGGATTTACCACCTGCAAAATATAATGGGGACGCAGTGGTTAATAACAGCCTTATAGCTAGTGGTTGTATCATCAATGGTACTGTTGAGGATTCTATCTTATTTAAGAAAGTATATATCGGTAATAACTGTGTAATTAAGAATTCAATAATCTTAAACGATGTTCACATTGGGGATAATTGCTATATAGAAAACTGCATCGTTGAGAGTAGAGATACACTTAGAGCTAACACAGTTCATACTGGCGATCCTAATCAGATTAAGGTAATTGTTGAGAAGAATTTCAGATACGCACTGTAACAGCAACATATAGCAAAAAAAGGGGGATTACGATGCAGATTACAGATGTTAGAGTAAGAAAGGTTGCCAAAGAAGGCAAAATGAGAGCAGTTGTTTCAATTACTATTGACAATGAATTTGTTGTTCATGACATTAAGGTCATCGAAGGTGAGAAGGGCTTATTCATTGCAATGCCAAGCCGTAAGGCATCAGACGGAGAGTATAGAGATATAGCTCATCCTATCAATTCTGAGACAAGAGATAGGATTCAGTCTTTAATACTTGAGGCTTATATGAATACTGCTTCTGAAATTGAGGAATAGTATTGATTTAAGGGGTTGCCAATAGACAGCCCCTTTTATCATATTAAGTTTTATGTTTTGGAGGACATATTATGGCAGAGGAATATAGCGTAACGGTTACGGATTTGATTAAAAAAATGAACCTTGTCAATCATACACCAGACATTGATACAGACAGCATATTGATTAAAGATCCTAATATGAACCGTCCAGCAGTACAGCTTGCTGGTTTCTTTGAACATTTCGATGCTGCAAGAATTCAGATATGTGGAAATGTTGAGTATGCTTATATTGCAAATATGCATACTAGAGAAGAAAATATAGAGATATTTAATAAGTTATTCGAATATAAGATACCATGTCTTATATTCTGTAGAGGTCTTGAACCATATGATTTCATAGTAGAGGCAGGAAACAAATATGGAATTCCTATATTGACAGATACCTCTGCTACAACATCGGAGTTTGTACATGAGGTTGTTAGATGGCTACATGTTGAACTTGCACCAAGAATATCAATTCATGCTGTTTTGGTAGACGTATATGGTGAGGGTGTCCTCATCACTGGCGATAGTGGTATTGGTAAAAGTGAGGCTGCTCTTGAGCTTATCAAGAGAGGTCATAGACTCGTTTCTGACGATGTGGTTGAGATCAAGAAGGTAAGTGACGAGACATTAGTTGGTACAGCCCCAGAGATAATCAGACATTTTATTGAGCTTAGAGGTATAGGTATTATAGATGTCAAGACTATGTTTGGCGTTGAATGTGTTAAGCAGACTCAGACCATTGACTTAGTTATTAACCTTGAAGAATGGAACAAGGATGCCAACTATGATAGACTTGGCCTTGAGGACCAATATGTTGAATTTTTGGGTAATAAGGTAGTGAGTCACTCAATACCAATTAGACCAGGTAGAAATATAGCGATTATCGTTGAGTCAGCAGCGGTTAATCATAGACAGAAGAAGATGGGTTACAATGCAGCTCAGGAATTGTATAATATTGTAACTCAGAATATCGCTAAGAATTCTAATAATTAATTGTGGAGGATAAAGTATATGGCAAAGTATGTTTTTGGCGTTGATATAGGAGGAACAACAGTTAAGATAGGACTTTTTTCTGTTGAAGGTGAGCTTCTTGACAAATGGGAAATCACTACTAGAACAGATGAGGGTGGAAAATACATCTTAGGTGATATAGCAGAGTCTGTTAAGGACAAAATGGCAGAGAAGCTTATCAATATGGAGGATGTTGCTGGTATTGGCATGGGTGTTCCTGGTCCTGTAAAGGAAGATGGAACAGTACTTAGATGTGTTAACCTTGGCTGGGGAATATTTAACGCAGCTGAGGAGTTAGAGAAAATTATTGGATTACCAGTTAAGGCTGGTAATGATGCTAATATGGCTGCTCTTGGCGAGATGTGGCAGGGTGGCGGAAAAGGCTACAAGGACATTGTTATGGTTACACTTGGAACAGGTGTTGGTGGAGGAATTATCCTCGGTGGCAAGATGCTTTCAGGTGTTAACGGTGCAGGTGGCGAGATTGGTCATATGCAGGTTAATAATGATGAGACAGAAGTATGTGGCTGTGGTAGAAAGGGATGCTTAGAGCAGTACACTTCTGCTACTGGTATAGTTAGATCTGCTAATATTGCATTAAATAATACTGATAAGCCATCAAGCTTAAGAAACGTTCAGTATGTATCAGCAAAGGAAGTATTTGATGCTGCGAAAAATGGGGATGAGCTTGCTGTTTCATTAGTTGAAAATCACGGCAAGTGTCTTGGAAAGGCACTTTCTAATATCGCATGTGTCGTTGACCCAGAGGTATTTGTTATCGGCGGTGGTGTATCTAAGGCAGGAGATATTATAATCAAGACTACTGAAAAATATTTCCAGGAGAATGCCTTCCATGCATGCAAGAAGACTAAGTTTACTCTTGCTACACTTGGCAATGATGCTGGTATGTATGGTGGTGCTTGCGCTATCTTGAATAACTAAATTGTTAAAAAAAACGAACAATAGCATATAAATTGAAGAAAATTGTATAATTTTTTCAATTGAAATAATGAAACCCGTAATGTATGATAAGTATATTATGGGTTTTATTATGCTTTTGGGGATTTTTACTCACAGAGTGGCATAAATATATTGTGATAATTGAGGGAAGAAAATGTCAGTTTTGTTAGATGATATAAAACATTTACAATTTGAACCGATGAAGAATCATACTACCTTCAGAATAGGTGGACCAGCAAAGCATTTCTATATGCCGGCGTCTGTTGAGGAACTTATTTTGGTCATAGAGGCTTGCAGAAAATCTAATGAAAAATATATGATTTTGGGCAATGGAAGTAATGTGCTTTTTATGGACCAGGGGTATGATGGAGTTATAATTCAGATATATTCCAATATGAATAGTATTAAAATAGAAGATGATGTTATATATGCCGAAGCTGGTGCATTGCTTAGTAAGGTGGCTAGCTTTGCTAGAGATAATGAATTGACCGGTATGGAATTTGCCGCAGGTATACCTGGCACACTGGGTGGCGCTGTGGTTATGAATGCAGGAGCTTATGGCGGCGAGATGAAGGATATTATTGAATATGTAGACATCCTTGAGGAAGATTTAACTGTTAAAAGATATTTATGTGATGAGATGGAATTTGGCTATCGACATAGTATTGTGGAGGGAAGCAAGGTTGTACTTGGTGCAGCTATAAAGCTTGACAAAGGTGATGTGGAAAGCATTAACAAAAAAATGGCAGAGCTTAAAGAAGCTAGAGTTTCTAAACAACCTCTTGAATACCCAAGTGCAGGTTCTACTTTTAAACGTCCGGAAGGATACTTTGCAGGAAAACTGATAGAAGATAGCGGATTAAAAGGATATAGTGTTGGTGGTGCTATGGTTTCAACAAAACATAGTGGTTTTGTTATCAATTATGATAATGCCACTTCTTCAGATGTACTAACACTTATTAGTGATGTTCAAAATGTAGTGTATGATAAGTATGGTGTAAAGTTAGAGCCGGAGGTGAGGATTATAACATGAGATTTGTTATTGTAACAGGAATGAGTGGAGCAGGTAAGTCAACAGCTCTTCGAATGCTTGAAGATATAGGTTTCTTTTGTGTAGATAATCTTCCCGTTATGCTTATACAGAAATTTGCAGATATAGCACATGACGATAAGCTTGAGGTGGATAATGTTGCCATAGGTGTAGATATAAGAAGTGGAGAGGCTTTAGGAGAACTTTCGGTTTGTCTTGAGGAAATGAAAAATCGAAATTATAACTACGAGATACTCTTTTTAGATGCAAATGAGCCAGCTCTTGTAAAAAGATACAAAGAAACTCGTCGTAAACACCCATTATCCCAAGGTGGAAGAATTAATGAGGGAATTGTAAAAGAACGAGAGAAGATTGAATTTTTAAAGCAGAGAGCTGATTACATAATAGATACAAGCAGTTTACTCACAAGAGAACTAAAAGTAGAGATTGAAAAAATATTTGTAAGCGGTGAGGAATATAATAATATCATAATAACCGTTATGTCCTTTGGATTTAAGTATGGAATACCTAGGGATTCGGATATAGTACAGGATGTACGTTTCTTGCCAAATCCATATTATGATTTGAATTTAAGACCTATGACTGGAAATGATAAACCAGTAGCCGATATGGTTAGTAGTTGTCCGGAGTATGATAGATTTCTTGATAGCTTAAATGATATGCTGGAATATTTATTGCCATTTTATAAAAGAGAAGGCAAGAACCAGTTAGTTATATCAATTGGATGTACTGGTGGTAAACATCGTTCAGTAACAGTGGCTAATGAGCTACATAAGAGATTACAAGAACTACCATATACAGTTAGGCTATTTCATAGAGACATCACGAAGGATAGAATTGTAAAAGGAGAATAGTTATGTCATTTTCTACTAGAGTAAAAGAGGAATTGGCAGAGCACATCGGTAATTCTAGACATTGTAAGTTGGCAGAATTAGGAGCTATGATATCTATGTCAGGTTACGTTAATGGCAAAGAAGATGTAAGTGATAAGGATAATATTGTGTCTAATCACAAAATGGATAAATTGATTAAATTATTAAATTTAGATGTCCATTCTGATGAAGGTATGCAAGCTCTAAAGCTCCGTATGATAGATGAAAAATACGTAGTTGAACGTCAGTTAGTGGAAAGAAGTTGTTGTAAACAGGCGTATATTAGAGGTGCTTTTCTTGCCACAGGTTCTGTAACAGATCCACAAAAAGGGTATCACTTTGAAATAGTATGTGATATTGAAGAGCAGGCGCTCATACTAATAGATATTATAAAGAGCTTTGGGGTTGAACCAAAGCTTATACTACGAAAGAAGTATTATGTAGTATATCTTAAAGATGGCTCTATGATAGTTGATATCTTAAATGTAATGGGTGCTCACATATCCTTGATGGATATGGAAAATGTCCGAATTCTTAAGGATATGAGAAATTCTGTAAACAGAAGGGTTAACTGTGAGACTGCCAACATTAACAAGACGGTTAATGCGGCAGTCAAACAGATAGAGGATATAAGATATATCGAAGAAAAGAAAGGTCTTAAATTTTTACCAGATAATCTAAGAGCCTTGGCAGAGCTTAGATTAGAAGAGTCTGAGATGCCGCTTAAGGATTTGGGTGAAATGTTGAATCCACCACTTGGAAAATCAGGTGTGAATCATAGATTAAGAAAAATAAGTGAAATAGCCAGTGAGCTAAGGAGGAATAATAATGATTAGCAAGAATGTTAAGGTTAATTTACCAGCAGATGCAGAAGCTAGACCTGTAGCAGTTACTGTTCAGATAGCTAGTAAATATGAAAGTAGAATATTCATTGTTTCTGGTGATAAGAAGATTAACGCAAAAAGTATTATGGGTATGATGAGTTTAGGCTTTGGCCAGGGGGATGAGCTTGTTATTGAGGCAGAAGGTGCAGATGCAGAAGCGGCGGTAGAGGAAATCGCTAATTATATAGAATCAAGGGAGTAGTTTTCTTGCATAAGTATTGTCTTTGTGATAAAATATACTTTATGACAATACTACAAAGGAGGATGTCAAATGGGAAAGCTTAGCAGTTTCTTTGGAAAGATTCCTTTTTTGTCAAACATTGGTGGCAAAAAGAAATCAACTAAAAGCAATGTAGAACTCCAATATGATAAGGCCATTAACCTTATGGAGAATGGCAATGCAGATGAAGCTGTTGAAATAATGGAAAAGATAGTTAATATAGCTATCGTGGATCCAAACTATAAGAATTTTGGTGTGGATTCGCTTAAGATTATGGGGGAACTTTACGAAACAGGAAAGTACAGCAACTGTACAGTTACAGTTGATAAGGTTAAGGCAACAACCTACTATGAGAGATATACCAACCTTAATAAGGACGGGGAGATGATATATAAGGTTGCGAAGATGTTTCTTGAGGTTCAGAACTTTTCAAAGGCTATTACCTTTTTCGAAAAAGCAACAGATTGCGGTATTAAAGCTGCATATATGAATTTGGGTAGTATCTACGAAAATGGTCTCCAGAGAGTAGACCAGTATGGTAACAAGAGTGATTTTGTTGTTCCAGTAGATTTAGATAAAGCAAAAGAGTGGTACAAAAAGCTTGCTGATACAGGCGATGGCAAGGCTCAGAGTGCATATGAGAGAGTAGATTATGCAAGTAAGCATACTGATAGTATAGAATTCGAGGAAAAGGATAGACTCTATACAACTATATCAGAGGCTAGACGTGCTAAGGGTAAGGAGCCAAGATACAAGGCTATCGAGGCTTCACGTTTGCAGTATCAGTACTCATACGTGCACAATCAGGTAGATGGTTATATTCACAAGCTTCCTAAGGGATGGGTGAAGACTATCAATGAGGATACTGACGAAGAGTACTATGCACCAAGTATAACATACAAGGATTTTGCTATGTATGTTTCATACGATAGTATTCCAAGAGAGTCTAAGAAGACTTTGGAGAATTATCTTAGATATTGTAATGATGCATTTGAAGAAGAGTTACAGCTTAAGGCATACATAACTGAGTATGCAGATGGTATATGTACAACCTTCTATCACAAGGAGATGGAAAAGGGTGTTGTTACCTTTGCGTTCTATCAGGGTAAGAGACTTGCTTGTATGAAGTTTGTTTGTGCTTCTATGGAGATTATTGAGCAGTATGAGGAGATTATTTTCGAAACTGCCAATTCATTTGCTTTCGTTGACCCTACTCTTGTTAGTGATCAGAGTGCAAACCGTAAGGATAACCAGTACTATAGCGAGGCTGTTTACTGTTATTATCTTGAAGATTATGAAGGTGCCATGGCTGCGGCAAAACAGGCGCTTAAGCTTGGAAGCATCAAGGCAAGTTATCTTCTTATTGAGCTTTACTTTGACGATGATTCACCATACAAGGACATCGAGAAGACTATAAGCTACGCAAAACAGTTATTTGATGCAACAAAGGATCCAGATTTGGCTTTCTTGCTTGGTAATATTTACGATCAGCAGTTGAAGGATTATATGAAGGCCCTTAACTGGTATGAGAATGCGCATAGATTAGGTCATAAGAGAGTGGCATTCTATCTTGGTAGAATTTACTATTATGGAGTTCTTAGAACCAAGAGAGATGGCGCAAAGGCATTGGAGTATTTTAAGGAAGCTCAGGCTAATGGTATTCTTGAGGCTGAGGCTTATATTAAGGATATTCAAGAGCTTGGTGATGAAGATTTACAGGCTTCAGTAGAGAAGTGGGAAAGAGCTGTAGAAGCTGGTAGTGGTGCAGCGGCTCTTAAGATAGCTCTTTACAAGCAGAGCCAGGTGTTCTTTATGGCTAATTCTTATGAGATTGAAAAGGCCTTTATTGAGGCTCTTGGACTTGGTAGTTATCAGGCAGCTTATGAATTAGGTAAGATTTATCAGATTCAGGAAGCTGATGAGAATTATCGTGGTGAGATTAAGAGTATCAAGTACTTTGAGAGAGCTTATGATCATCAGTATGATGGCTTTGATAAGGAAAATCTTTTCAAGGTTGTTGAGTATAAGGCTGATAAGGCAGAGGATATAGATCAGAAGGTAGACTATTATCTTGAGAGTGCTAAGATGGCATATGTTCCAGCAATTGATAAGATTGTTGAGTTACTTCCAACTAGCAATGAAAAGATAGAAGCTCTTTATAATGAACTTATCGAGATTGCGGAGACAGGTGATGATTCTGCTATCATAAGTATGAATAAGTTAGAGAAGAAGTACAACGATTTGGTTATTAAGCAGCCAAATGAGGGTCAGAAGGTTATAGAGAACAAGTTCTTTAGACTTTGTGTACCAAAGGAGTGTACTGCAGTGATCAATGATGAGGGTGGTACAATTAAGTTTGCTGATTCAGTAGTTGAGTTCGCTGTAGCAGAGATGCCAGTTAACGCAGATGATGAGTCTAACTACCTTAAGATTTACAAGCTTATTCTTTCGGAGTATCTTCCAGATGAGACTGCTGAGATTATTATTGCTAACTCACGTATGATTGGTTCTGGTATGAGAAGTACTAAGGATAATATACATACCTACAGTGTTCTTCTTATTAGTTCTAAGAATCAGTATATGTTCAAGCTTAGCTCAAGAGACAGACGTGAGATGATGCAGTTTAAGGATAAGGTTCTTGAGATCGCAAAATCTCTTGTTGAGACTGGCGAGATATATGTTGCCACAGAAGGAAATAAGAAGAATATCGGTTTGTCATTCTTATTACATGCAAACGAGAGTGGTTTCCTTTCTATTGGCAAGATGGATTAATATACAACTATATATACTTCGGGGCAGGGTGAAATTCCCGACCGGCGGTATTTGCATTTGCATAAGCCCGCGAGCCGCAAGGCAGGATTTGGTGAGATTCCAAGGCCGACAGTAAAGTCTGGATGTGAGAAGTTTTTGATTATTCCGATAGGAATGTATTTTAATTGCGAAAAAAGTCCCGAATTTTATTCGGGACTTTTTATATTTATACACATACTTTTCTAAAATAGAAGGAAAAAGGAGTGTGAATTATGTCATTTGAAAAAGAATATATGGAACGAGCTATAGAGCTTGCTAAAAAAGGTATTGGTGCAGTTAACCCTAATCCATTAGTGGGTGCAGTTATCGTTAAGGATGGACGAATTATTGGAGAAGGTTATCACGCAAAATACGGAGAATTACATGCGGAGAGAAATGCTTTTGCCAATCTAACTGAGGATGCTACTGGGGCAGAGATGTATGTTACGTTAGAACCTTGTTGTCATTATGGCAAGCAACCTCCTTGCGTAGAAGCCATAGTTGAACATAAGATTGCAAAAGTGTATGTGGGCTCGGATGATCCTAATGAAAAAGTAGCCGGTAAAGGTATAAAATATCTTCGTGACAATGGAATAGAGGTAGAAACTCAGGTTATGAAAAATGAATGTGATGAGATAAATCCAGTATTTTTTCACTATATAACTACAGGAAAGCCTTATGTTGTGATGAAGTATGCCATGACTATGGATGGAAAGATTGCCACCTATAAAGGCTTAAGTAAATGGATAACAGGAGAAGAAGCTAGAAATAGGGTTCAACATACGAGACATCAATATAAAGGTATAATGGTTGGAATAGGTACTGTAATAGAGGATAATCCAATGCTGACTTGTAGATTAGAAGGTGGAAGAAATCCTATTAGGATAGTTTGTGATTCCAATCTTAGTATACCTATGGACTGTAATCTGGTTAAAACAGCGAAGAATATACCTACTATAGTAGGCGCCATAGAAAAGCAACCTACAGATGAGGAATATGAGAAGTATTTATCCAAGCTTCAGGCGTTAGAAAAAGAGGGTGTTCAGGTTATTTCGGTTAAGGCGGTTGATAATCATATTGACCTAGAGGATTTTATGCTGAAGCTGGGAAAACAGAGCATAGACGGAATACTTTTAGAAGGTGGTGGCACACTAAATTATAGTGCACTTTCTTCTGGAATTGTAAATGAAGTACAGATGTATATCGCACCTAAAATATTTGGAGGAAAGGATGCTATTTCCCCTGTTGAAGGAATAGGTGTTGAAGCTCCGGATATGTGCTTTGGGTTTGATTTGAAAAAAGTGGAAAAGATAGATGAAGACATACTTTTGACCTATGTCAAGAAGGAGTGTGAATAATGTTCACAGGTATAGTAGAAGAAGTCGGAACAATAAAAGAAATAAAAAAAGGTAGCAAATCTGCAATTCTCACAATAAAGGGAGATGTGGTGACAAAGGATTCTAAGCTGGGAGATAGTATAGCTGTAAATGGAGTTTGCTTAACTGTCACATCACTTTCTGGAAATATTTTTACCGCTGATGTTATGGCGGAAACTATGAGAAGAACATCTCTTGGAGATTTATCTGCAGGAAGCAAGGTTAATCTAGAACGTGCTATGGCTGCCAATGGCAGATTCGGAGGACATATTGTTTCAGGACATATTGATGGAATAGGAACAATCCAGAATTTTTTACGTGAGGATAATGCTGTTTGGGTTACCATAGGAGCAGAATCAAAGATTCTAAAATATATTATCGAAAAAGGTTCTATAGCCATAGATGGAATAAGCCTAACAGTAGCATATGTTGATGAAAGCTGTTTTAAGGTATCTATTATTCCTCATACAGCAAGTGAGACTACACTTTTAACTAAGAAGGTTGGAGATGTAGTTAATCTGGAAAATGATGTTGTGGGCAAATACGTGGAAAAGCTTTTAGGCTATAAGGATGAAAAAGAATCTAAGCATAGCAGTGGTATAAGCGAAGATTTTTTAATAAAAAATGGATTTATGTAAGAGCATATTGAGGAGGACATTATGATAGAATTTAATTCCATAGAGGAAATATTAGAGGACTTAAGACAAGGCAAGATAGTAGTAATATTAGATGATGAAGATAGAGAAAATGAAGGTGATGTCATCTGTGCTGCAGAGTTTGCTACAACGGAGAATGTGAATTTTATGGCAAGCTATGCAAAGGGACTTATATGTATGCCTATGGCACCAGAGTACACAGACAAGCTGCATTTGCCACAGATGTGTATTACCAATACAGACAATCACTGTACAGCATTTTCTGTTTCTGTTGACCATGTGGATACTACAACAGGAATCTCTGCGTATGAGCGAGGTGTTACTGCAAGAAAATTTGTTGAAGAAGGAGCAAAGCCTGAAGATTTTAGAAGACCAGGTCATATGTTTCCTCTTGAGGCAAAGCCAGGTGGTGTAATAGAGAGACAGGGTCATACTGAAGCAACAGTAGACTTAGTTAGATTAGCAGGTCTTAAACCGGTTGGTCTTTGCTGTGAGATTATGAGAGATGACGGTAATATGGCAAGATTAGATGATCTTGTGGAATTTGCTAAGAAGCATAATCTGAAAATATCGACTATAGAAAAATTAGTTCAGTATAGAAAAGAGCACGAGGTTTTTGTTGAGTGTGTAGCAAAGGCTAAGATGCCAACAAGATATGGTGAATTTACAATTCATGGATACGTTAATAAGTTAAATGGAGAACATCATGTAGCTCTTGTAAAAGGTGATATAACAGACGGAGCACCAGTACTTTGTAGAGTACATTCAGAGTGTCTCACAGGAGATGCCCTTGGTTCAGCAAGATGTGATTGTGGCCAGCAGTATGATGCGGCTATGAAGATGATTGCCAAGGAGGGCCGAGGCGTACTTCTTTATATGAGACAGGAAGGTCGAGGTATCGGTCTTATAAATAAGATTCGTGCATACGAGCTTCAGGATAAGGGAAGAGATACAGTGGAGGCTAACCTTGAATTAGGATTCCCAGAGGATGCAAGAGATTACACTATAGGTACTCAGATTTTAGTCGATTTAGGAATTAAGCAGCTTAGACTTATGACTAACAATCCACTTAAAATATATGGTTTGACAGGCTACAACTTAGAGATAGTTGAGAGAGTACCTATCGAGATGGAACCAGGTGAGTACGATATATTCTATCTTAAAACTAAAAAAGAAAAGATGGGACATATTTTAGACTTATAAAGATTTAGTTAACATAATACAAAATGAGTAATATAACAAAAATATAAAAAGAATAATACATTTTAGGAGGAAATATTTTATGAAGACTTTAGAAGGAAAGATGGTAGCAGAGGGAATTAAGGTAGGTATTGTAGCAGCAAGATTTAATGAGTTTATCGTGTCTAAGCTTATTGGTGGTGCTATGGACGGTCTTGTTAGACATAACGTAAAGGAAGAGGATGTAACACTTGCTTGGGTACCAGGTGCATTTGAGATACCATTAGTTGCAAAAAAGATGGCAAAGTCAGGTAAGTATGATGCAGTTATATGTCTCGGTACAGTAATTAGAGGTGCTACAAGTCACTATGATTATGTATGTAATGAGGTATCAAAGGGAATTGCTCAGGTTTCTATGGAAAGTGAAATTCCTGTTATGTTTGGTATTGTAACAACAGAGAACATAGAGCAGGCAATTGAGAGAGCTGGAACAAAGGCTGGTAACAAGGGATATGATTGTGCTCTTGGTGCAATAGAGATGATTAATTTGATGAAGCAGATTTAATTATGGGTAATATGAAATTATTATTTTTTGATATTGACGGAACATTAATAACAGATGATGGGAATAGACATTTCCCAGAAAGTGCTAAGCAAGCCATAAAGGAAGCAAGGAGCAAAGGTCATAAGACATTTATCAATACTGGTAGAGTTATGGTAAATGTAGAAGATTTTATTCGTGAGCCTGGCTTTGATGGTTATGTGTGTGGCTGTGGAACTCATATTCAAGTTGATGGAGTTGACTTGTTGCATCATACCTTAACAAAAGAAAGATGTAATGAAATAGCTCACAAGTGTAGGGAGTGGGACATGATGGCAATATTCGAATATATTAGCCATACAGGTTATGATAAGGAGATTGTCGGAACAGCCCACAGACAAATTCTTGATTATTTTATAACTATGAAAAGAAAACTTGTTGATGATATAGACTCCCCAGAGTTTGTTTTTGATAAGCTCACTACCTGGTTCGAGGTGGGAAATCCTCACGTAGAAGAGTTTAAGAATTACATGAGTGACGAGTTTACAGTTATACCTAGAGAATATAACTTTATGGAGCTTGTTCCAAAGGGATTTTCAAAGGCCACAGGAATAGACTTCTTAGCTAAGCATTATAATGTGCCACTTACAGATGTTTTTGTATTTGGTGATAGTAATAATGACCTAGAAATGTTAAAATATGTACCAAACAGTATTGCTATGGGAAAGTGTTCAGATGAGGTGGCTGCAATTGCCTTATATAGAACTGATACTGTGGAAAATGATGGTATATATAAAGCGATGAAACATTTTGGAGTGATTTAATGAACGAAAGAAAACTAAAACAACTTAATGTGTTAACTCTTATTACAGTGGCAGCAGCACTTGTTGCTATAGTATTATTTTGCGTTGTGTTTGCCCCTAAGAGCGAGAATAGAATAGACTCAGATAATCTTCGCCCATACAATGAGGGATGGGTTCTAAAAGGTTATGATGACAAGGTGGATGAGATAATTTCCTTGCCGGAGAAGGTAGATGCAGACAAGGAAGATACGATAATCCTTATGAACAGAGTACCTGATGATGTGAATTCAGATACAGTCCTTGTTATTAAGACAGAATTTCAGAATATAATTGTTACTATAGGTGACAAGAAAGTATATTCTAATGGTGTTTTGAATGATCAGAAGCTAATGAAGAATTCTGTTCCTTGCTATAATATTATTGATATTGGTGAAGCCAAGCCAGGTGATGTAGTAACTATATATATTGCCTCAGCCTACGATAAGTACAGCGGGGATTTGGGTAGCATTTACTATGGAACACGAGGTGGTGCAGTAGCTGATATTGTTAGAAATAATGGTGTGGGATTTGTAGTGGCATTTACCATTTTGGTGCTCACCATTATATTGATAGTTTCTCTTGTGTTTATGAGAAATGTAAATGTTGATAAGAGAAAAGCTGGATATGCCTTTGGATTTATTTTTACATCTGCTGTGTGGAGCTTAACAGGTAATCCTATTATGCAATTAATCACAGGAAACAATTTTGGCGTATATATGTCCAATATGGTTTTACTTTTGATTATGCCAGTTTTATACATTATGTATCAGCGTTGTTTTGCTGTAAAAAGAAGGTTTGCTAAAATCTTCGAGATAGGTGTATATATTTTCTCCATCAACTTTTTGACAGGAGTAATATTCCAGTTATATTCAGTGGTGGATTTTGCCACATATATGATATTTACCAAGATACTTATTACAATTGGACTACTGCTTCTTTCGGGTATAATGTATCTGGCAGCAGATGTATTTGCGGATAAAACTATATACAATAATTTCTTTGCAAATGTAGTGCTTACTATTGCATGTCTTTTAGAAGGAACATTGTCATTCTTCTCTTTCTATAAGGACTATGATGGTGTTATATTGCAGGTTGGAATATTCTTATTTATCATACTTCTTGTAGTTACAGTAGAAAAGGGTGTGATTAAGGAGATGAATCATCAAAGAGATAATGCCCTTAGCAATATTGACTCAGAGAAGAAGAATACAGTTAAGCAGATAAACACTGGTATCATATACGGTGCTATGAACACAGTAATGAATGAGCTTAAGCCTAAGGATAGGGAGAACAGCCGTCTTATATATGATACTTCTATATACCTTAAGAATAGCTTAAAAGCCATTACGGATAGAGATCTTGTTCCTTTTGAAGAGGAGCTAGAGTTTATTAAAGCATATTTGGGTATACAGTTTAGACAGAATAAGATGTTAGAAGTGGTAGTAGAAGATAAGGTTATAGATTTCAATGTGCCATTTAACACTATAGAACCTTTGGTGGAAAATGCAGTTAAAAACGGAGCACTTAGAGCTGAAAGTCAAGGTAGAATCGTAGTTAGAAGCTACGAGAGACTAGATTGTTTTGCTATTCAGATTGTTGATAATGGCAAGGGCATTGGACCGGACAAGAGATTTGATGGTAAACAATCATACAAAACTATTAAGCGTCGATTGAAGAATATGTGTGGCGGAGCCATAGATATTAAAAATAAGCCAGATAAGGGAACCATAGTTACTGTTAAGATTCCAAAAGATGGCTTTGTTATAAAGGAGTAACTATATGACATTTTCAGAACAAATAGTTTATGCTATGTTTAAACCAGCTAAATACAAGGAAATCTTAAAGCTAAAAAAGAGAAGAGCAGTTCTTTTCGTTGTGGTTTTAATGCTTGTTTTAGGAATTGTCAGATTCGTTGTACCAACAGCATCAATTATTGCAGGCTTTGGTGGCTTTGAGTCCTTGTTTTCCAACAAAATATCAGCCCTTGAATACAGTGATGGCAAGTTATCTATTGAACAGCCATTTATAATGAATTTTAGTGGAATAAATGTAATGATAGATACCTCGGTTGAAACAATCACTGATGATATGTTAGAAAGAGATGGCACATATTTTGCCATAGGTAGCAAACAGCTTAGATGTGTAGTGGTTGCAGATGAGCCACTATATGAGCTTGCTCCAATTAACTTGAATGAGTTATTGCCAGAGGGCTTCAATAATGCCATGATGTTAGAACTTATACCAGGCCTATATCTGTATATGGTTATATATTTCCTTATACTATGTGTTGGTTTCTTTATAAAGTATGGTTTCTTGGCATTAATATTTAGCCTAACTGCAAATGGAATGAATAAGATGATGGAGCTTAGATTAAGCTTTGGTGAAGTATTTATGATATGCTTCTACGGACAGACCTTTGGAATAATCCTATCTAACTTTACAGCGGCAATAGTTGGCTATATACCAATGTTTATAAGCTTGATAGGAATATTCATATCTATCCATATGATAACATCAGCAATTCTCCACATTAAGGGAATTAAGGAAGTTTAGTATATCTTTAGATGACATACTACTCATGGTGCTGTTGTGAAAACGAGTATCAAATGTAACCTCTCTGAAAAGATATTCAGGGGGGTTATATTTTTTTGCGACTTCTTCATCTGGAAATTCAATCTCTCCCATAACAAGACCTTCAAACAAGCCCTTAAATACATCTAGCTCTAAAGTTAAGGAATCCTCTAGAGGAATAACATATCGGTGTTTGGTTATTACATTGCCTTCTGCCTTAGTTAGCAGATTATTGTATTCCTCTTCGTTAAGAGTAAGCTCATGCTCCTCTCGGGTTAATAAACCACTGCCTTTTAAACCACCTAATTTATGTGCGGAAACAGAAGCCAAATCAATATCTTTTAAATCAATTGAACATTTTCCTACCGATTGGGTTATATCCGAATGAAAATAA
>JAGAKD010000115.1 GCA_017625815.1 Lachnospiraceae bacterium
AAATGTTTTTACCAATAGCCACCCCAGTTGGCTTGTTAGACTCTAAGTGACCAGCAAATATTCTTGGTGATATTAACTGATTACTTCCTATTGATACTTTTGTATCATCCCAATCTTGAACCCAATCCAATATTGGACCTGGTGGCCCCTGTATACCAGGAGGTCCCATTATTCCCTGTGGTCCTTGCGGTCCTTGCGGTCCTTTATCACCCTTAGGTCCTTGAGAACCTGTGTCACCTTTATCTCCTTTGAATAAACTCCAAGTATAATCAGTTTTTGTAGTTGATTCTGTAGCTGTAGTTTTATTTGTTGCTATACCAATATATTTTGTTGTTGATTTAGGAGTATCGTATAGACCAGTTCCATCAGCATTGTCTGAATATTTAATCCATGTATAAGTTGTAGTACCATCTTTTCCGGATGGACCTTGAACACCGGTATCTCCCTTATCTCCTTTAATTAATGACCAAGTATAATCACTAGCATTATTACTTTCTGTAGGAGTAGTTTTATTATAAGCGAATCCTATATAAGTTTTATCAGTAGGGTCATTGCTCATTCCACTACCAGTTGAACTATTCGCATATTTAATCCAGGTATAATAGGTTTTTCCATCAGTACCAGCTGGCCCTTGTACTCCTTGAGGACCTGTTGCTCCTTGTGGTCCTTGTGGTCCGATAGGGCCTTCAGGCCCAGGCTTTCCATTTTTAACCTTAATCCAAGAGAATTCCTTCTTGTATCCTTTGTGGTCTAATCTAGTTGTAAAAACTATTACTCCAGCATTATCCATTTCTGTTCCCTTAAGAGCAGTAATTCTAAACTTAGTTTTTGAGATATTCTCTATAAGTAAACCTTGCGGATTATCACAACTCCAAGTTACACTATCTGGTTCAATTATCGTATTTCCTCTATACATAACCACTTCAGTTGTGATTGAGGCATTTTTATCTATATTTCCATTAAAATCACTTGCAAAAATGTGACTGTCATTTGTTATATCCAATAAGACTGTACTCTCTCCACTAAATATTTTAGTTATCACAAAGTTCCTTTCATAGTCAGTACCCTTGTAAGTGGCTTTAATATTTACTGTTCCAGAGTCAACATCTAACTGTGTAACAGTGTATGTTCTTTTGTGTTCGTCCCAAGTTCCTATAACACCATTTGATGCTTGTATAGTGTATTTTACATTTGAAGTTATTAATCTATTTCCTTCGTATAAATTAGCCACAGTGTAAGCATACTCATAATTTTCTCCATTTGGTGTAACTGGCACTATTTGGCTGTCATTGGTAAGCTCAAGGATTATTGTGGCTACACCATCAACAATCCTTGACAATGTTTTATATCCTCTACCAATTAATTTCATTTTATAATCAAATCCTTTCTATATAAATCTCCATACTCCATCTAAATAAACTCTAACATAGGCGTTATGCCACGCATTATTATGGTAAACCTTGACAACTGGATGTCCCCAGCTTCCATTTGAATATAGCACCCTTGAACCCCTTCTCATTTGTGAGCCAGTTCCTACAACACCCGAATTGACTCCTCCAGCAGTCGCTCGAACTCCTATTTGTATATCCCGGTAATTATTGGAGTTCCAACCATGGGAGACGGTTCCACTGCTTGTAGCCCCAGGTGTGGAGTGCCAATCCCAATCAGTCCAACTCCCATCGGTTTTACAGTAACTAACGAAAATCTCATAACTCATTCCCGATACCTGTGTCCACCTAATGGTATGCGTGCATCCATTTGCGAATGGACCACCCTCTAATGTTACATTTGTTGGTGCTGGAACTGGAACTTGGTCAAGAGTAGCAGTAACACTCTTTTCCATAGTTGTTACCTTAGTACCACTATAAGTTATATTGATGTCTATTGTTCCTTTTATGATTATTGATTTACTTCCATAATAACCAACCCAAACTGTATTTTCTACCGCAGTTTTTTCTTGATATGTCGACCCCGAATAAGATGGACTAAAACTCGCAGTTTTAGATGTTCCATTTATTGTAATAGTAGCGTTTTTATTGCTGGCCGATATTTTTGCTGAACCTAATATTGTTCTTGCATAAACGTTTGAGCCGCCTGTGCCAGCAGTTGAAGACCATTGCACCCCAACTCTTAAGTTATAGGCATCTATTGATGAAGACCCTGCATACTTTGAACTCCAATATATGGTTGTGCCTCCTGCCCTCTCTTGCTTTAATTCTTCAATGGGAATTTCTATTTCAAACTCCCCATTTTCATTTATCGTTAATTCTTTATCCTTGTCCATTGTTACCCCCTAGAAGTATAGCCATATGTCGCCATCCTTAGCCCCACTCGGAGTTGCTCCTCCATAGAACCAAGTTCTTCCATTTAGTTGCCCAGCATTTGAAGCCCATCCAGAATCTGAGGCATATCCAGAATTTGAAGCATATCCAGCATTTGAAGCCCATCCAGAATTTGAAGCATATCCAACGCTTAAATCACTTGGAGAGTATACATAGAAATCTGTTCCATTGTAATCTTGCGCTCCCCATAGATGTGTTGGTGTGCCACCCCATTCCCAACGCCAATTTTTATTACAAGATGCACTTGTTGGGACATATGGATGTGAGTGGTTTCCTACGTCATATGCCTTCTTAACAGCACTGGCTGTTGCATATGTTGTTTCAGATGTACTATTAACTGCCGTAGTTGCTCCCCAGTTGTTTACATTGCTTAAGCCAACATCTGCCTTTGTTGGTTTGTTGCCAACATGATATACCGCATTTCCATTTACTGTTACAGCAGTGGCAGCTAAAGTTTTTACAGTTGTTGTTGTTCCATTAACTGTAAGATTTCCAGTAAGTGTAGAGGCACCCGCTACAGAAAGAGTGCTTTTTAATGTAGTTGCACCAGTTGTTGTAAGAGTTCCTCCAACAGATAGATTGTTGGAAATATTTAATAATTTTATAGTAATTAAGCCTGAAGTTCCGTTGCCGGATAGCATATTTGAATTATCTCCAGCCTTAACAGTAATTTTACCATCTAGTATATTAATTCCAACACTATTATTTATAGTAACATAGTTATTTCCTCCAACAAAAGGAACTGTTAGACCTGTTGGATTTATTTTATCACTTGTTATTGAGTTGCTAGGTATCATAGATGGTGCTATCATTTTTTTAACAACCATTTCGTGTAAAGTACACTCATATGAAGTTCCAACATTCAATTCCATATAAAGACTTTTCGCCGTTGTAATAGCTGCAACATTATTACAGTCTAGTATTCTACTATAAGTGTTAGTTCCTGGACTTATTGTAAATGTATCTGATAAAGTATGTGATATAGTGCCTGTTCCTGCGGCATCATTATAGAAATCTATTTTAAAGAAGCCTGTAAATGCCGATGAACTAGGAGAAGTAAGACTAAATTGCACTGTAATCTTATCCGATTTTTGTATTGTGTTTTTAGTGCCAAGAGTTGTAATAGCAAAGCCTTTTAGTTTATTGTCTTTGTCCCTATTAACCCATGCTTTCTTATTTTCATTCCACGTACTACCCGCCTTGCCTGTTTTATTGGCATCATTATTATTAACGTGAAGACTAAAGCCTTGTACTAATTGACTGTAGTTATATTCACTACTCTCACCCTGCTTAGTCTTAGCCCAACTAAACCTCTTTAGTGTATCAAGTTTTCCATCAACTGATTTTATTGGAATGTCGAAATCTCCATTCATTGCTAAATCCGTACCTTGTGATGCTGTTATTCTTAGTTTAACTATATGGTCATTCACTTGAGTTGGTATTTCCTCAACTTTTAATCCTGGTATGCCAGTAGGTAATTTTGCGGTATCTAAATATATTGGTATTGGGTCTGTTCCCAAATGTACCATTATTTCTGTTTCTGTTTCTAACTCTTCCAATATATATCCATTTGCTTGACAAGGGAAGACGTGGGTATCATTACTCATGTTTATTGTGTATCCTTCAATCCCTTGTCTTGCTTTACTTATTGTAAATCTACAAGTAAAGTTTTCTCCCTCGTATCTTGCTATAAAGTCAACCCAGCCTGTTAAACCATTTAATTTGGTAACTTTATATACACCAGTGTTGTAATTAGGAGTACCCTCGACAATTCCTGCTTGAGGTTGGAAAGAGTAGGTTATACCATTCGTAACTAATTTACCTCCCCTAAATAATTCTATCTTACTCTCACAACCATCATATATTGTACCTTCATGTGTACCCTCTTTATCAGTTGGTAGAGTATGGCTATCATTTGTAAGACCAGCTATTATTGCTGGAAGACCATCATTTATTTTATTCCATGCAAAAGTCTTAGGGACAGTTGTAGTCTTTTGCTCTTTAGACAATTCATCTATTTTAGTTACCTCTACATCAAAAGTGTAAGACCCGTTATGAGGCAAGCCAACACCCTTTTTGGCTGTTAGTCTTAGAGAATTAGTGCCATTTAACTCAACTGACAAATCTCTATGGTTTTCAGCATCTAGAGGTCTAAGTTTTATTTGGACATATTTTGATTCAACTGCTTTTACTCCTATAAATGCTGAAGCAGTTGTATATACAGATACACCATTTGCATTCTCTATCTCTCCATCTGCATTACATCTAAATACATGATAGTCATTTGATAGCTCTACTAATATACTATCCTTACCATTTCTTACTTTATTCATTGTAAAGCGTCTTGAGAATTTAGTCGCTCTTTTTGATATAGGGTCTGTGTATGTGGCATTTATATCCACATAAGCCGTATCTGTTGATATTTTTGTTACATTTAATATTCTTGTTGAACTGTTCCAAGTTCCAGTTACATTTGATGGAATAGTAACACTATATTTAACATTACTATTTTCTTCTTTATTTCCTATGAACAGGGTAGCCTTAGTTTGACACCCCTCATAATTACCCCAAGTACCATCTTCAGTATATGGGATAGTGTGAGAGTCATTTGAAAGTTCTAAAGTAATTCCATCATTTTCTTTTACCTTTGATAATACTGTATAACCCGTTCCTATAATTGGATTTATTGCTCTTTGTATAGTTCTCATTATTAGCTCCTTTTATATCCAATTATTATAGAGATTATTTAATTTTTAGTATATACCCTACAAAAATAAGTTCTTGTATCTATTATATCATTTCTAACTTCCACCGTCAAATATTGAGGATTCTGTGTATTTGCAGCAATTTGCTCCTCTGTTCCGTTGTCAGTTAGTTTACTCCAAACATAATTAAATTTTGTTGGGTCTATCTGTTCTGCACCAAGTATAACTTTACACTCAAGAGTGGTATGTGTTATGTTTCCATACTCCTTAAACACATCACCTTCACTAGATTCTATAACTACATTAATAGCGTCAGTCTGGTCAACCACTGATTGAGTTGCATGCACTTTACTAAAACCAAGAGAAACTCCACCTATTAATTGTCCTCCAACAGTTGCTACACACTTGAAGGTTTGTATGTTAGGCACTGCTTTTGGTGTTATTGATATTGATTTTCCGCCATCAATTATTTCAATGATATTAGCATCATAATCCTGGTCTGATGTATTGATGTAATACCAACCCTCTCCTCCATCGCTATCATAACCCTTCATTGGCCTTCCTTGAGAGTCAAATTCGTCTGTTACTCTTGGGTCTGCATAAAACCATTTGTATGTTGCGGGAGGTGTATACAACTCTCCTAATTTATATAAGTCCATTGTTAATGTTAGTTTTTGTGTGTCATCTATTATTCCATTTTTAAATATATTTCCATCGGGACAATATATTTCGCCAGATAGATTTTCTAAACCTTCTGCATCTCTAGGTTTAATATATTGAACATCTATATAACTAAATTTAACGTGTCCGCTTTCCTTAAAGCCTTTTATATATCCTTTAATTCCAATTACCTCTGTCATTTGTTTTGCAGGTAAAGGAAATATTATAGATTGATATTTATTTATTAATTTATAAGGATTACCAGTTAAATTAGCAAGAGAAAGTCTATATGTCAAAATTGTATCAACGTACTTTATCTGCATTTCAATACCAAAGTCTCCTCCAACTTCTTTCTTTAATTCACTTTCTATTCTTGCTCCAATCATTATATTTGTTTTTCCTGGGTAGTCTGCTATCATATCGCCTTTTCTTAATCTAAAGTGTACCTCTTTGTCTTTTCCTCCCTCTAGATTAATAGCATAATCTTCCGGCTCGTCCACATAATTATATCCAATTCTCTGTATCTTATCCATTATATCTACAACATCTAAAAATTGTTCACCCTTATTTTCTTTAGTTCCTATTATACTTTTCTTTAGGCTAAAGTTCCCTTCGGGTACTAAAACTATAACATTATCGTCTTGTTCGTATTTAACTGTATTTATACTAGAATAAGCATCAAATATAATATCTTGATATCTGACCTTATATTCTCCACTCTCTCCATTTGAAGCGTCAACAATAATTCCTTCAATAGTTTTGTCAAAAGCTAGTCCCTCTATCTTTTTGTCAACTATTGTTTCAATAGAACGAAATATCTGTTCTTGAACATTAACCATCTTTCTCACTCCTTTTATCTCTTTTTCATATAATTTTTCTTTTATAATAAATTTATTGAACTAATTAGTCCACCAATAAAAAAAAGGAAGGTCTTTCGACCTTCCTAATTATCTAGTTCTGTTAGCATATTGACTAGCCATATTTTCCATATTTGCAAATGCTTTTTCAATTTCATCAGCAGTTCTTACTCCACTAAAGTCAGCCTCTATATTGACTATTTGCTCGAAGTTTTCACTATGACTAATTGGACTTATTGCATTTGAATTAGGCATCATACCATTAACAATATTTGTTAAAGCACTTATAGTCTTTGCTGAAGTTTCCATAATAGCTTTTGTGATGTTAGCTATACTATTAGTTTTTTCACTACTTCTTATAAGTTTAACTGCGTCTAAAATATTGCTTGTATCTGTTTGATTTAATACAATTTCTTTTTCGTGAAGCATAGCCATTCTTCCTTCTTTACCCCAGCTTCCTGTGTATCCACCAGTATCAAATCCAACTAAGTCCTCTTTCCTTAACCAACCAAGACTAGAATTTATGCTCTTGCTTGTACCAACTGCATATTGATACTTATTTTTTGAAGTATTAACTACATAAAGGTCTCTGTTGGCATATTTATCAGTTGGTCCAGATGGGTTCGTACCCCCAGAGTCATAATACCATCTTCTACCAGATTTAACTCTTACCGTAGAACCTGTTGTTGGAGCTTTTGGTGAACTAGCACTACCACCACTTGAACCTGAAGAAGGGTTATTATTACTTGGAGTAGAAGTAGCAGGTGGTTTGTTATTACTACCACTTGAACTTGTTCCTCCTGAAGTTGTTACACCAGTTGCCTCTTCTTTCTTCTTCTTAATTGCTGCATCTATTTGAGCTATATAATCTTTATACTTATCTATT
>JAGAKD010000116.1 GCA_017625815.1 Lachnospiraceae bacterium
AGACAGGTAAAGGAAATGGTAAAAATACCTGTTATAGGCAATGGAGATGTATGCTCGGGCCAAGATGTTATAAGAATTAAAGAGATTACAGGTTGTGACAGTGTCATGATTGGCAGAGCTGCAAAGGGAAATCCTTGGTTGTTTAAGGAGATAAAGCATTTTATTGAAACAGGAGAGGAGCTTCCAAGACCTTCTGTAATAGAGATTCGTGATATGATGCTTAGACATGCAAGGATGATGATAGAGTATAAAGGGGAATACACTGGAATTCATGAGATGAGAAAGCATGTGGCGTGGTATACACAGGGACTTAAGGATTCGGCAAAATTAAGGGCTAGCATAAATCAGGTGGAAAGCTATGAAGAGATGGAAAGCCTGATTAACCAAACTTTATGTCCGTAAGGACTAGTTTGAATCAGGCTTATAATTAATGATTTTGTCAGACACTTCAATATTATTATATATATGAAGGTATTCTTCCTTTTTAATAGTAGGGATGTAATTTTTAATATATGCTTTTTTTAGGCCGTTGGTATGCAATATATCGACGGCTTTGTTATATGCTATAGCCGCATAGTTTTCGGTATCATATCTTCCTATAATATAATTGCCGTTTATATGTATTGTGGCTTGATAATAATCCTTTACTGAATCAGGGTGTAAGGTTACGCCAGTATAATTGTTTATAACCTTAATGTTGGAGTAGCGATAATCATTTTTATCACCATTGGCCATAATGTAATCTCGGCCGTATACAGCAAAAGGCTTGATGCCATAGCGGCCAAGAATTTTATATTGGCTACCATAATCACATACAAAAAGATAACCACCTCGATGTTGTATCTTATGAGATGCATAGAAGAATAAATCATCTCTGTCAAATTTGAGTACTTGGTGTTCAGATAGGTAATATTCAAAATATTGTTTTCTAAGATATATAGGATTTGGAAAATATAAACCATTATCCCTAAAGTTTATAAGACATACAAATTTATTAAAAGGAATATTCATATTGGAGTTATAATCTTCTAATGTAATATTAGGGTTTTCAACCAGATTCCTCCCAGATATATATATGGAATGTGCCATTTCGTAGTCTGTATAACTGCCTAAGCTAATATGTTTTCTTCTATAGGTAATAGAGACACGATAAGAAGTTGAACCATCTTTTTTAGTTGTAGTATAAACTCCTGTACTCATATAAAATCTCCCAAATTCCATTTTAATACACATAAAATTATAATTGGAAAGTTAAAATATGTCTAGATAATATAGTAATTATAAATTAAAGATAATAAACATATGTCATATATGTATCAATCAAATAATAAATATTACAAAAATAATAAAATATTAAAAAAGTTAATAATTGTTAATATATTTGTACTATAGTTTATAAATCGAACATAAAATGCACAAAAACAGTGAACATAATTGTGCAAGTTGCTGAAAAACACCTAAAACGCTTGACCATTTCCACCTTGTAACATATAATCAACGTATGTGTGAAATGTAACTTTTTTGTAACAAATTTGAAAAACAATAGTCACACAGAGGTGAAATTATGAAGTTAAAGTTTGTTGAACTGAAACAAAAACTTAAGAAACCAGATTTTGCGGCACTTAAGATGAAGATTATGGATTTTGATTTTAGCAAAGCAAAAGAGACAACTAAAGAATTTTTTGAGAATAACTATAAGACAGTAGGTTCTGTTGTTGTAGCAACAGCGTTGGTTGTTGTATGTTCTGTGAATATGGTAAATAATATTCAGGAAAACAACAAGTCAACAGGTATAGTTATGACTATATCAGATGTAGCTGAGAACGAGGTTGCATATGGTGGTACCACAATTGATGTGGCAACTATGAGCTACAGTGACATGAAGACAGCAAACTATGAGGCTGAACAGCTTGCTAACCTTGAGATATCAGAGAAGCAGGTTGATGAGATACTTTCTTCTAAAAGACAGGATAAGAAAGATCAGGCAGCTTTAGATGCACTTACTGCTCAGAACACATATGACGCAGCTGAAGAAGTTGCAGTACCTACAGTTTATGACGCTCCAACTGTTACTACATATGCAGATGAGAATGGCACATATGTTAGTATAGGAGATTATGTTCTTACAGCATATTGTCCTTGCCCAATCTGTTGTGGTGTATATAGCAATATGGAGAACCCAACAACAGCAAGTGGAACAAGAGCTACAGCAGGAAGAACAATCGCAGCAGATACATCTGTTTTACCTTTTGGTACAGAGGTTGTTATCAATGGTCAGGTATATACTGTAGAAGATAGAGGTGGTGCTATTCAGGGTAATAGAATTGATATATTCTTCAATTCACATCAGGATGCACTTCAGTTTGGTAGACAGGTTGCTACTGTATACGTACCACAGTAATAAGATTATTAAGAAGCTGTTGAAAAACAGCTTCTTTTTTCTTGTTTTTATATATTGATTGTGTTATTATCCATAGAGAAATGTCCAAATGGACGTATTATATAATGAGATTAAGGAGTAGAGTATATGGAACTTATATACAAGAGTACTAGAAATTCAAATGAAACAGCTACAGCATCTATGGCTATATTAAAGGGTCTTGCTAACGAGGGTGGACTTTTTGTGCCAGACGAGATACCAGCTTTTGATACATCATTAGAAGAGCTTGCTAAAATGGACTACCGTGAGGTGGCATACAATGTTATGAAGCTTATGCTCACTGATTTTACAGAAGAAGAGTTAAGACATTGTATCAATAGTGCATATGACAGCAAGTTTGATACAACAGAGATAGCACCATTGGTTAAGAAGGCAGGAGCATATTACTTAGAGCTTTTCCATGGTTCAACTATAGCATTTAAGGATATGGCACTTTCTATTTTACCATACCTTCTTACAACTTCAGCAAAGAAGAATAATGTTAACAATGAGATAGTTATTCTCACTGCAACATCAGGAGATACTGGTAAGGCTGCTCTTGCTGGTTTTGCTGATGTACCTGGAACTAAGATTATTGTATTTTATCCTAAGAATGGTGTAAGTCCAATTCAGGAAAAGCAGATGGTTACACAGAAGGGTGATAATACATTTGTTGTTGGTATAACTGGAAACTTTGATGATGCTCAGACTGGCGTTAAGAAGATGTTTTCTGATGTAGAGCTTAATGAGTACCTTGCTACTAAGGGATATCAGTTCTCATCAGCTAACTCAATCAATATTGGACGTTTAGTGCCACAGATGGTTTATTATGTATATGCGTATACTAGACTTGTTGCTAGCGGAGATATCAAGGCAGGAGATAAGATTAATGTTGTTGTTCCAACTGGTAATTTTGGTAATATCCTTGCTGCTTACTATGCTAAGGAAATGGGACTTCCTATTGCCAAGTTTATCTGTGCTTCAAATGAGAACAAGGTATTATATGATTTCTTTGAAACAGGAAATTACAACAGAAATAGAGATTTCATCCTTACTACATCACCATCTATGGATATCCTTATCTCAAGTAACCTTGAGAGACTTATCTACAAGATTGCTGGAAATGATGCAGTTAAGAACAAAGAGCTTATGTTAGCTTTAAATGGTGCAGGTGAGTATACAATTTCTGATGATATGAAGGCTAAACTTGCTGATTTCTTTGGTGGATTTGCAACTGAGGCAGAGACTGCTGATACTATCAAGAAGGTTTACGAGTCTGATAACTATATTATGGATACTCATACAGCAGTTGCAGCAAATGTATATGAGAAGTATGTTGCTTCTACTGGTGATAAGACACCTACTGTTATTGCTTCAACAGCAAGCCCATATAAGTTTACAAGAAGCGTTATGAATGCTATTGATGAGGCTTATGATAACCAGACAGACTTTGAGCTTGTAGATGAGCTTAACAGATTATCAGGTGTTAAGGTACCACAGGCAATTGAGGATATCAGAACAGCTCCAGTACGTCACAATACAGTTTGTGACAAGGATGAGATGCTTAATACAGTAAAGTCATTCCTTGGAGTATAAATTTTATATAAGACAGTTCATTTGTACCATCCTGTCTATAAACAAAACTAGGACAGCAAACACACGTAAATTATGGCGTAGGTGCGTTGTCGCATCTACGCCTTTTTTAATTATTTGGTTAATATTAAAATAATTTAGGAGGAAAGATATGTATACGTTGAAAACAAATTCAAGCTTCGACAGTGCACACTTTTTAAGTGGTTACGAAGGAAAATGCGCTAATATTCATGGTCATAGATGGACTGTGGAAATTGAAGTTGGAAATGATGAATTAGATAATCAAGGCAATACAAGAGGAATGATAGTGGATTTTAGTAGGCTTAAAACCGACCTAAAGGATATAACTGAGTGTTTGGATCATTGTCTTATAATAGAAAAGGGAACATTAAAGGAAAAGACTATGGAAGCCCTTATTGAAGAGAATTTTAGAATTGTGGAGATGGAATTTAGACCAACAGCAGAGAACTTTTCACAGTATTTTTACACACAGATGGCAGAAAAAGGTTATAATGTTGTAAAATCAACAGTTTATGAAACTCCTAACAATTGTGCCTCATATTGTGAAAGATAGTTGAGGTGGATGATGGGTAAATTTAAGGTGGTTGAAAAATTTGTAAGTATAAATGGAGAAGCCAAAGCTGCCGGTGAGCTTGCTTGTTTTATTAGATTCGCTGGCTGTAATCTTAATTGTTCATATTGCGATACAAAATGGGCCAATGAGATTTGTGCACCATATGAAATAATGAGCGAAGAAGAAATATATGCTTATATTAAGGATACTGGTGTAAATAATGTAACTCTAACAGGTGGAGAACCTCTTTTGCAGGAAAACATTTACAGATTGTTAGCACTGCTTTCTAAAGACAAAACTCTTAGGATAGAGGTTGAGACAAATGGAGCAATAAATCTTTCTAAGTATATAGATATAGGGGATAATATAACATTTACATTAGATTACAAGTTACCAGGTAGTGGTATGGAACAATATATGATTATGGATAACTATTCACTGATTAGGAAAAATGATACAGTGAAGTTTGTTGTTTCTGACGAAAATGATTTATATGTGGCAAAAAATGTCATAGAGGAGTATAATCTGATAGAAAGAGCCACAGTATATCTTAGTTCTTCTTTTAGACAGATTGAGCCCAAAGATATAGTTGAATTTATGATAGATAACAATTTAAATGGAATTAAGCTTCAGCTCCAGATGCACAAATACATTTGGGAGCCTGATAGAAAAGGAGTATAGTATGGCTATAGATAAAGATGCTATAAGAGAACATATAAAAGGAATATTAGTTGCTCTTGGAGATGATCCTGACAGAGAGGGATTGAAGGATACACCAGATAGAGTGGCAAGAATGTATGAGGAAGTATTTGAGGGTATGAATTATACCAATGATGAGATTGCTGATATGTTCAGCAAATCCTTTGAGCTAGCTGGTGATGATACTCAGGATATGGTTTTAGTTAAAGATATTGAAGTATTTAGCTATTGCGAGCATCATATGGCATTGATGTATGACATGAAGGTTTCAGTTGCGTACATTCCTAAGGGTCGTGTTATAGGATTAAGTAAGATTGCAAGAATAGCAGATATGGTTTCTAGAAGATTGCAGCTTCAAGAGAGAATTGGTGCTGATATTGCTTATATTATGAGCAAGGTTACAGGCTCAGATGATGTGGCAGTTATTATAGAAGGTTGCCATAGCTGTATGACAGCTAGAGGAATAAAGAATAAGAGTGCAAAAACTCTTACAACAACATTAAAAGGTAGCTTTAAGGAAGATATGAAGCTACAGAACAGACTTATGATGCTATTGAAATAATGCTGGAGGCAGATATGAAAAATAAGAAAGAGGCAGTTGTAGTTTTCAGTGGTGGACAAGATAGCACAACTTGTTTGCTATGGGCTATGAAAGAATATGATAAGGTATATGCTGTTTCCTTTGATTATGGACAAAGACATATACTAGAACTTGAATGTGCAAAGGATATATGTGCTCATTATGGCATAGAACATGTGGTGATGGATATGAGTCTAATCAATCAGCTTGCACCAAACTCGCTTACAAGAGCTGATATAGTGGTAGATGAAGATGCACCAAGCGTTGGAACGCCAAATTCCTGCGTTGATGGACGAAATATGGTGTTTTTGACATTTGTAGCAATATATGCTAAACAAAAGGGTATAACAGATATAATAACTGGCGTATCACAGAGCGATTTTTCTGGATATCCAGATTGTAGAGATGTGTTTATCAAATCTCTTAATACAACTTTGAATTTGGCTATGGACTATGATTTTTGCTTGATAACTCCGCTTATGTGGATTGACAAGGAGGAAACATGGGAGATGGCTGATAAGCTTGGTGGTTTTGATGTAGTAAGAAATATGACACTTACTTGCTACAATGGTATTATGGGTGATGGCTGTGGCAACTGTCCATCCTGCAAATTAAGAAAAAAAGGTTTAGAGTCATATCTTAAGAGAAGAGGCATATAATTTTTCA
>JAGAKD010000003.1 GCA_017625815.1 Lachnospiraceae bacterium
AATCAAGTTTCATCTGATTTAAGTTATCGACATGAGGCTCAAGCCAATTTCGAAAATTTCATAATTAAATTTGCACAAAATTTAGGTGTATCGAAAGTTTATTTTGAGGCTAGAGAGTTTTAATTTGCTACCGCCCTTCACAATCGTGCCCAGGAGTGAAAAGGCTTCTGGGATTTTTTTCGTGAAATTGTAAAAATCATTTGACATTTATAAAAAATAATGATATAATATTTATATAAGTTGATAAGGGAGATTGATAATATGTTTAATGTTGAATCTTATTTAAACCAAAATTCTAAAGTTCTATCTAATTATAATAGCTTTGTTCAAAGCGATTTAGCAAAGGCTATCAAAGAAAACAATATTAGATACGATATTCTTGCATCTGCATTATCTGATAATAGTGATTGCCCACATTTAACATTTACAATTTTAGAGTATTGTTTTAAAAACGCCAAATTCGATGTGTATAATTATACTGGCAACTACTCTCAAATGATGCGTTTTCTTGGTATAGCTGTGGATGAAGTATATACTTATATAAACCTATTAGATACTCCATTGCATGAAACATCTTTTTATAAGTTAGTAAAGATGACACCAGACCGATTTGAACAATATTATCATGATGACTATCAAATTATACTACAAAGACTGGTGCAAACAACTAACACTCGTCTATTTAGCGTTCTTATGCCTATTTATATGTATCAAGCAGTTCATGAAGGGAATTCAAGATTGCTAGACTTTGCTATGGTATGTTCTGATATTGATGCCTATTATCAACATGACAAAGCGATTGCTCATAAGTTCTTGAGAAATACTGTTTGGAAATCAAAATTGCTAAAGAAACTATATAATGCCTATCCAGAAAGTTTTGTCGAAACCTTTGGAAAAAGTAATATTCTTTACTGTGCTAAGACAGAGATATATGGAGACGTATATTTACCACCTTTTACACTTAATCCTAAAAATCAATCTGAGAAACATTCTAATCTAGGAGGGTTTCTATCTATGATGACAGAAATCCTATATGTGGATGGCGATGATTTAGCGAAGTTTTTAGATATTGCTAATATTAATGGAAATATTCTTGCTAATGCTCTTTTTGGAGATGTCTTAAACTCAAATTTACGTGAAGTGTCGAAAAACATTGATGTGTATTTAAGTTTAGCTCTTGATAATGGAAATGTATCAAGACCGCTCTCTCGTGGAATCGTGCAGGAATTAACAAATATTTTAATTGACTGTAATCGTATGAAGGATTATTATGTAATTGATAGCTATGGAGGAATCCCGCAATACTATATCGTTGCTTTGTCAACCATTTTAGGTGTTTGCGAGAATCACGATGCAATAGCTTATGCTTTACAAAATATTTATCAGAATAAAATTGTTCGTGCTTTGTTAAAGGATGAGGAAAAAATGCTACGCACAATCATGTCTTCAATTTCATTTGCTTGTATCAATAAAGACATTGATAAAAATTTCGTAGCCTATCTGTTCATCTCTATTTTTGGTGAAACACCTGAATGGGTAAAAGATACTATCGCATCAGGATTCCATGGATTTAATCGATTAATGATTTCAAATACAGAAGATTATACTTCTTTTGTTAAACAATTAGAAATGGTAAACGGCACAAGAACATTAATTCAAAAACAAATTATTGACATTTTAAAACCAGCGGATTATGCTCGTTTAACTGTTAAATCTTTTAATGATGACATTTGTGCAAATAATCCTTTACGCAATAAGTTTTGGTGTTCTTATGTTGAAAAATTAAATGCAGTTTGCTTTAATTTAGTATTTCATACTATTTTTAATGAAGTATCTTTATCATGGAATAATGCTAGATTTAGTAAATTTGGAGAATATTTCATTGAAAGTATGGGGAAAAATGAAAATTTAACTCAAGAGCAGATTAGTGAATATACTGAAATTGTATACAACTACACAATTATCTAAGAAAATGTCATTTGACATTTTCTTATTTTTATGATATAATATTTATATAAACAAAAGGGGATTGATTATAAATGTTAAATTTAAAATTACCAATGGTAGAAGCTCAACGAATTGCCGCATTAATTCCAGATGAAGAATTATCTATTAAAATGTATGAAGCTATTTATTCAAACCCAAAATTCATCAAGGAAACTGTTAATACTTTTGATAAAGTCGCATATCAGCAATATCAAGAGCAAGTGCGAACCATACGCTACAATCATGCTTTAGACAAATTAACAAATGCAATGTATCAAGGAGTTAATAGTAAACAAACTCGTATTCGAGTAGGTGTTTTAGAAGAAGATGTGAGTATTTATAAAGAATGTATTGCTGAATTAACTCAAAAGGGAATTAAGGCTACTTTAAAGAAAACCTCTCTAAAAGATATGTTTATTTCCAAGATTGATAAGAGTTATTATGTTTCTATTGACATTTACTAAAAAATATTATATAATATTTATATAAAGAAAAGGAGATGTTATTATGAACATTCTTGAAATCGAAAAAGAAATGTTAAGTCAAGTAGATGTAGAAGGATTAGAACAGTTAATTCTTCATCTTTCTGGCTTCAATGAAAACTCACAAATTAATATTAGAGAGCATTTAAACAATTGGGCAAGAAACAAACGTTGTCTATACTTAGCTTTTGGAAATAAATTAAAATTGGAAAAAGAAATTGAGCTAGACTTTTCAGGAAATTCAACTTATGTCAACTGTTTAATCTCTGAGTTTTATCGAGATATTACTCAAGCCAAAGTTAAAAGATTTTTGAAAAGTTGTAGCAATGCCGAAATTGTAATGAATTGTTTAAACAGAAATACATCTTTTGAAAATGTAAAATTTCGAGCAGGAGATAAAATTTCTAAATGTATTGGGAAAATTTTAGATTTATATGATATTACTCCTGCCGAAAAGGATAGTGTTTTAATTAAGTTTTCAATGTTAATTCAAAGCGTAAAAGTTAAGGGAAGTGCAGTACTATCAATTGACCCCGTAGACTATATCACTATGAGTGAAAATAATTCAAACTGGGAATCTTGTCATTCGATGTCAGGATGTTACAGAACAGGACCTTTTGCATATTTACAAGATAATTCTACTACAATTTCATACGTAAAACCAAAAGATGATTGTGTCTTTACATATGGTGATGGTAAAACATTAGCATATTCTAATAAAAATTGGCGACAAATTGTACTATTTAGTAAAGAGTTAAAATATGCAACACAATTACGTCAGTATCCATATACAAGCCAAGCTAATCAATCAACAGTAGCTAGTATTGTGATGGATGTGCTAAATGCAAAAAGTGGATTAGACTACCAAATTCACCCAATAGATGTATATGATATGCCAAGATATTTTTCTATATTGCATGAGTGCACTGGAGATGGAGAAGAAATGTGCTATAATGATTTAACTAACGAAGCATTTAAAACTGCTTATTGGATTAGTGAAATTGGGGTAGAACCAACAGAAGAGGTATTGGAAGAGTATTATCGAGCAGGAGAAACTGCTAAAACAGGACACTATGTTCCATGTATTTGTGGATGTGGCGACGAGCTTTACGATTCTGAAAGTTTATATCGTCGATTTAGCCACAGAAATAATGATGGCTATGATAATGACTATTATGATGATGAAGATTACTACTAGGAGGAAGATATAATGGGAAAATTCAATTATAATTTATATACAGCTATTTCATCTATGACACAAGAGAACTTACATCAATCTTTGAAAACTTTCTTGACTAAACGCTATGGTGAAGATAAAGTGGTTGAAATGGAAGAGCATTTCCTATTCGCCATTGGAAATATTCCTATTTGCTTAGTTGCACATCTTGATACCGTTCATAAACGTTTGCCGCACGACATTTTCTTTGACCAATCCAAAAATGTAATTTGGAGTCCTCAAGGTCTTGGAGCAGATGACCGAGCAGGAGTGTATGCAATTTTAGAATTAGTTAAACGAGGATTGAGACCTTGTGTTTTATTCACATGGGATGAAGAAACAGGAGGATATGGAGCAACACAAGCTGGAGAACTGCTTAAAGATTTAGGCTGTGTAGATTTCTGTATTGAATTAGATAGGCGAGGACAGAATGATTCTGTATATTATGAATGCGATAATCCTGACTTTGAAGAATACATCAATTCTTTCGGTTTTGAAACTGCTATTGGCTCTTTTTCTGACATTTGTTTTATCTGCCCAGAATGGGGTGTAGCAGGTGTTAATTTATCAATAGGATATGAAAATGAGCACACTCTTCAAGAAATTTTAAGAGTAGATTGGATGATGAATACTATTGACAAAGTTGAAAAAATATGTTATAATAAATCATACGATAAAGAAAAATTCAAATTTATTCAATTAGAATATAAAGCATCATCATTTGATGAATATGGCTGGTCGAGTTTTTATGATACATCTTATATATCCAAATCTTCAGTAAAAAGTAATGGTTATGATTTTGCTTATACTAGCAGCTATACCAAAAAACCTGAGCAAGCTTGTGATTGCTGTGGACAATATGTGCCGGGGTATAAAATCATACCAATTGATGAAATGAATATTTGTGAAAGATGCTATGATTTAAACTATGATTATTGCACAAAATGTTCATCAATATTTAGTAAACACGATAATTGCAAATGTGAGAAATAATCTATATTAGATATAACAAGGGGAAAACATGTATGACAAATTTAGAATTAGCACAACAGGTGGAGAGTGTATTAGCAGAACATTGTGTGGGACAAATCAATGAAGATATTGTTCCCGCAATGATAGAAGATTGGAGAAAAGCCAAAAGCAGATTCATAGATGCTTTTGGTGGTAAACTCGTGATTCGTTCAGATGATTTAGTTACAGTAGAGAGAAATAGTGCCGAATTAGAACTAATTTTCTTAGAGTTTTTGTCTGACCTATCAATTTATCAACTATATCACTCTGATTTTAAATTAATTGAATTAAAAGATTTTCTAAAAGAACAAGGAGCGGAGGCTTTCTTTGCTAACAAAGTCGTTGCAGATTATTCTATTGACTCTAAGATATTGAAA
>JAGAKD010000117.1 GCA_017625815.1 Lachnospiraceae bacterium
GAAGAGGCATATAATTTTTCATATGTACGGGGGTATATTTGATGAAGAAACTTCTTTTTATTATTAATCCAAAGGCTGGTAAGTCAGCAATAAAAAATGATTTATTTGATATTATAATAATTTTTTCGGAAGCTGGATATGAGGTTGTAACTTATATGACAACAGGTCCAGATGACGCTGAAAGAAAGGTCATAGAAGATGGGGTCAATTATGACCTGATTGTATGTGCTGGTGGAGATGGAACACTAGAAAATACGGTGTGTGGTTATATGAATATGGGAGATAAGAAGGTTCCTATAGGATATATACCAGTTGGAACAACCAACGATTTTGCGAGAAGTATGAAGATTTCCCGTAAGCCTGTGGAGGCTGCAAAGCAGATTGTATCAGGTAGCGAGACGTTTATTGATGTAGGTCGCTTAGAGGACAAATTCTTCATCTATATTGCGGCTTTTGGTATGTTTACAGATATATCATATAGCACAAAACAATCTCTAAAGAAAGTTATGGGACATTCTGCCTATGTGGTAGAAGCAATAAAGAGTATTGCTAATTTTAAGTCATATAAAATTAAAGCGGAGATGGATGGAACAGTAATTACAGGAGATTATATATATGCCATGATTACTAATTCATTTTCTGTTGCCGGATTTAAGATACGAGGAACGAAGCATGTTATCTTAGATGATGGTAAGTTTGACTGTTTGTTTATTAAGATGCCACAAAATGTGAGTGAGCTTCAACAGATTGTATCAGCGTATCTTGCTAATGATATAGAAGACAGTGAGCTTTTCTTTGAATGTAAGGCCTCAAAGGTTACTATTGAGTGTGAAGAACCTATTCCTTGGACCTTAGACGGCGAATTTGGTGGAGAATATAACAACGTTACCATAATTAATGATAAGCAGGCTATAGGCTTGTGGACAGATCAGAATTCTGATTTTGATGATTCCTTTACTGAGACAGATGAAAGTGCAGCTACAGACGATGCTCCTACAGATGAATCTCACATGGACTACGATAATAATTATGATGTGGAAGAATTTGGCGACGGATGGAAATAAGACCATAGTCAAATATGGGGAAATATGTTATAATAATTAAGTTAGTTATTTACTTACTTGAAAGGAGCATATAATGGGTAAATATTTTGGAACAGATGGTTTTAGAGGCGAGGCCAATGTGGACCTTACTGTTGAGCACGCCTACAAGGTAGGAAGATATTTAGGCTATTACTTTGGTAAAGATAAGAAAGATGGAGAAAAAGCGAGAGTAGTCATCGGCAAAGATACTAGACGTTCAAGCTATATGTTTGAGTATTCATTGGTTGCTGGATTAACAGCAAGTGGTGCAGATGTATCTCTTATGCATGTTACACCTACTCCAAGTGTTTCGTATATTGTTAGAACAGATGAATTTGACTGTGGTATTATGATTTCTGCTAGTCATAATCCATTCTATGACAATGGTATCAAGATTATCAATAAACATGGCGCTAAGATAGAGGCTTCTGTTGAGCAGGAGATAGAGGATTATATTGATGGTATTATTCCAGAGATTCCTCTTGCAAAGAGAGAGAATATAGGAAGAACAACTGACTACTCTATGGGTAGAAATAGATACATCGGTTATTTGATGACTATTCCTACTAGATCATTTAAGAATTTAAGAGTAGGTCTTGACTGTGCTAATGGTGCATCATCTACAGTTGCTAAGGCTGTTTTCGATGCTTTAGGTGCAAAAACATATGTTATTAATAATGAGCCAGATGGTACTAACATTAATACTAACTGTGGTTCTACTCATATCGAGAGTTTGCAGAAATTTGTAGTTGACAATGAGTTAGATGCAGGTTTTGCTTATGATGGTGATGCAGACAGATGTTTAGCTGTTGATGAGAAGGGTAATCTTGTTGATGGTGATGCTATTCTTTACATATGTGGAAAGTATCTTAAGGAAAAAGGAAGACTTAACCATAACAAGGTTGTAACAACTGTTATGTCTAATCTTGGTTTATACAAGGCTTTTGATGCAGAGGGGATTGGCTACGAGAAAACTGCAGTAGGCGATAAGTATGTATTCGAATGTATGATAGAAAATGGATACATTTTAGGTGGTGAGCAGAGTGGACATATTATTTTCTCAAAGAACGCTAGAACAGGAGATGGAGTTCTTACATCATTAAAGCTTATGGAGGCTATGGTTGAGAATAAGACTACTATGTCTGAGCTAACAAGAGGCTTAAGTATATATCCTCAGTTACTTGAAAATGTGAGAGTTACCAGTAAGCCAGAGGTAATGGGTGATGCTGATGTACTTGCTGCTGCTAAGAAGGTAGAGGAAGAGTTAGGTGACGATGGTAGAATTTTACTCAGAGAAAGTGGTACAGAGCCACTCATAAGAGTTATGGTAGAGGCAAAAACAGATGAACTTTGTAAAAAGTATGTTGATGCTGTGGTAGAAGTAATTAAATCAAAGGGATATGCTGTATAGCATAGATTGCAACTAATAAAAAAGGATTGTTCGTGTAGAACAATCCTTTTTTACTAGTTGTACTTCTTAGCGTACTCATCAAAAATGTGATGGTACATAGATGGGAGACCAACAAACTCACATCCATATCTATAGCCTGATTCGCCAATAGGAATAACATGCAAGATCTTAACAACAGATAAAATAATCTCATCAGTAGTTTCAAACTCGATAGTAGCATTGAAATAGTAGTCTACTGGAAGCTTTGTCTCAGACATAAATCCGATACCCGCTTTAGATATATCAAATACTTCAATCTCAGTGTCCATAGAGTCAATCTTTACGCCATCCTGCTTAAAAAGATTGGATACTTCAAGCTTAAGCTTAATAGGAAGTCTCTGGTATTTTCTTTTTTCTTGCATATGTTACCTCCAAAAAAATCACGAAATAATTATTATATAGAAACATTATAACAAAAAAAATCTGCTATGGCTACAAAAACTTTTATGTGCATCTAGGAAGAGTAGCTATCTATGCCTCGTACCGAAACCTCACCAGAATTAATGCTATGAGTAGTACCTGAGGCATCTTGGCACAAGAGATTGCCATAGGAATCTATACCTAAGCAATGCATTGATTCAAGATCTACTGTGTCAATCATATAAGGGTGATTTGTTGCGTCTGAAATGTGATGGGGGATAATGTATATATCCTTATCTTTGTTAATGAGTAAATTGTTGTATTCATCAATGATAAAATCTAAATTGTCTGATATGAGTAACTCTTCGTAAAGCTTGTTAAAGTTATTGAGTATAGTGTTAAGAAGGATTGCTCTATCTATTTTTTGACCACTGGTTATATAAAGAGATGTAGCAACATCTGCAATATTGTCAGGGAAGTTGTGGTTATTTACATTGACACCTATACCTACTATGGCATAGTTAGGGCCACCCTCTGTCAGTATACCAACTAGCTTTTTTCCACCTACAACAATATCATTAGGCCACTTGATGTGGACTGATATATCCGTTGTTTCTTTGATGGCGTTAGCAACAGCAACAGCTGCAATAAGAGTAATCTGGGAATAACGTTCCATACTTAACGTAGGTCTAAGTAATAGGCTTGCGTATATGCCAGTAGCTTCAGGTGATATAAAATCTCTTCCTAATCGACCCTTGCCAGCGGTCTGTCTGTCAGCCAAAAACAAAATGCCATGTACATCTGTTTTTTTGGCAAATTCCTTGGCCCGTAGATTGGTAGAGTCTGTTGTATCGTAACATATAACACTATTAATATGCTTGAGTTGAAATATAGAGTTGTTAATTATCATCTTCGTCTGGGTGCTTTATTCTAGAATTAACAAATTCATAGATTGTTTCGCACAACTCCTTTTTGTTTGTGAAAGGAATAGTATATACATCCTTTCCTGCTTTTACGTTTAAAATATAAAAAATCATATTCTCGTCAGCAATGACCATAGTAACAAATTCGATATCATCAAAGGTGTACTGGATTTCACCATATCGATGAGTGACCTTTAAACCATCCTCATCAAAACGGTAAGTCATATCAAAGGCTTGCTTTCTAAAAGACATACGTATTAGATATACACCATAAAATCCTAGAAAAACCATAAACATACCTGTTATCATAGGATGTTTGGCATAGCCTCTTACAAGAAGATAAAATTGTAAAATGGTGACAATGGCAAAAATAATACCCAAGATTCTATAGGATAGGCGGTTAGCCTTTCTCTTGGCAACTTTGTATGTATAACTCATAGTATTTACTCCTTCTAAAATATACTATCAGTATATAATTTATATAAAATATAATCAAGATGAAAAAATCTGTTTCAAAATATATTACTTTATGCTAAAATAGGTCTTGTTTTGAAAAGAATTACGGAGGTACATATTGATGGAAAAGATAAAAATGACAACCCCTTTGGTTGA
>JAGAKD010000118.1 GCA_017625815.1 Lachnospiraceae bacterium
CGCTCTACCGACTGAGCCATGGAAGCAACTATATGCAATTAAGCACAAACAAGATAATACTTTATTTCATAAATAGTGTCAAGTTCATTTGAATATATATTTATCGATCTCCTGTTATTTGCTGAGCTTTCCTCTTATCCTCTGCAAAGCATTATTAACTGACTTCTCTGTCTTGCCGAGTCTTGCACCAATATCGGCATAAGAAAGACCCTCTAAATATAAATCAATAACTTTTTTCTCATATGAGGATAACACCTCTTCTATCCTTTTTCTAAGATCAGACTTCTGTTCCTTGGCAAGAACAAGAACCTCAGGATTAGACTCTCCTTCTTCTGCCTCAATATCTATAAGATTATAGCCTTCATCATCCGGTTCTGCATAAATTGATATATAATAATTAAGTGGTTTATGCTTTTTTCTATTAGATGCAGTTACAGCAGTCTTAATCTGTCCTCTAACACATATGGTTGCAAATGTAGAAAATGCATTACCTTTTTCAGGTTCAAAGTCTCTAATAGCTTTAAAAAGACCTATCATACCCTCTTGAGTCAAATCCTCTGTCTCTGCACCCATAAGATACATGGTTCTGACTTCTTTTTTAACAAGGCCACCATATTTCTTAATCATATATTCCATTGCACCATCTTCTTTGGCAACAATTTTTTCGATTATTTCATTATCTGTAAGCTTACTATAATCAAAGCCCATGGTATCCCCCTTAGGCTTATTTGCCTAATCTTTGTCTAACTACCTCATATGCTAAAACACCTGCTGCAACAGATGCATTAAGAGAATCTATGTCACCCTTCATAGGTATGGAAACAATATAATCACAACTCTCTTTTACAAGTCTACTTACACCATTTCCTTCATTACCTATAACAAGACCTATAGGGCCTGTAAGGTTGCAATCATACATTGTAGTACCACCCATATCTGCACAAGCAAACCAAAGACCTCTTTCCTTTAATTCTTCAATAGTCTTAGTTATATTAGTAACCTTTGCAACAGGAGTATAATTAATGGCTCCCGCAGAAGCCTTAACTACAGTTGATGTAAGTCCTGCAGCTCTTCTCTTTGGTATAATAACACCATGTGCACCACATAAGTTTGCAGTTCTTATAATAGCACCAAGATTGTGTGGGTCTTCTATCTCATCTAAAATGAATATAAATGGTGCCTCACCCTTTTCCTCTGCCTTAGCAAATATATCTTCTATATCAGCATATTCATAAGCAGAGCATATAGCCATAACACCCTGGTGTTTCTTGTCAGCTGACATCATATCAAGCTTATCTTTTGATACAAAATTTATTATAACATCTCTTTTTTTTGCATCTCTTAAAATAGAGCTTATCACACCATCTCGAAGTCCATCCTGAAGATACAACTTATCAATAGTTTTACCAGAACGAAATGCTTCAAGCACAGCATTTCTTCCTTCTATCATATGTTCATTTTCTCTCTTGTTATTATCCTGCATAATCAATTATGGTATATGATATACCATAGCCCCTTTCTATCTTGCATCCTTAAGAAGCTTTGTAACAGCCTTCTTAAGCTCTTCATTCTCTTCCTTAAGCAGCTTGATGTCATTGAGTACTGGGTCTGGTAAATGGGTCTGATCAAGATCAAGTCTCGGAAGTCTAACATCCTCTCGCTTAACAACACGTCCTGGAACACCTACAACAGTGGAATTCGGTGGAACCTCAGAAAGAACAACTGAACCTGCACCAATCTTAGAATTTTCACCCACTGTAAATGAACCGATAACCTTAGCACCTGCACTAATCATAACATTGTCACCTATAGTTGGGTGACGCTTGCCACTCTCTTTACCCGTACCACCAAGAGTTACCCCCTGATATATAGTTACATTGTCTCCTATAATTGTAGTTTCACCTATAATTACACCGTGTCCGTGGTCAATAAAAAAACCTTCTCCAATGGTAGCACCTGGGTGAATCTCTATACCTGTCTTTCTTGCAGCTCTCTGAGATATGAATCTTGCAAGGAAGTATCTTTTCTTAAGATAATGCTTATGTGCCCTTCTATAACTATATAGAGCTCTAAAGCTAGGATATAAAAGCACCTCAAGATTATTCTTTATGGCAGGGTCTCTTTCCCTTATAACCTTCACTTGTTCTTTGTAATATTTAAACCATGACATACTTATCACCACTCAAATTTAATACATTATTTGTATACAATCATAATGTACTCATATAACATCATAAATGTAAATTTATGATGTGTAGCTTTCTATCATCTTATCCACAAGAAAATTAATTCTTGTATTATCACCCTTAAGATATAAATAACCAAACAAAGCCTCTAGACCTGTGGCCTTTCTATACTCACCCATAGTAGCATTCTTGGCCTTAGAGTGAGTTGTTGCATTACGGCCCCTCTTATATATATCTATCTCTTCCTCTGATAGTTCAGACATAATCTCATCCACAAATTTAGCCTGATTAACCGCTTTAACTATAGCTGTTACATCTTTGTGATATTTGTAAGTCTGCTTGTTTGAAGAAATAACAAATCTATTCTTAACCATAAGATCTAAAACACTATCACCAAGATAAGCCAATGTAAGTGGAGAATATTGACTTGCTTCCCTATCAGATAGATTATTATAATTTAAGCTCTCTTCCATCTTACGCCTTCTCTTGTATCCTCTAAGATAATTCCCTTCTCAGTGAGAAGATTTCTGATTTCGTCTGCTCTAGCAAAGTTCTTAGCCTTTCTTGCATCCTGTCTTTCCTGGATAAGGTTCTCAATCTCCTCGTCGAGAAGTCCCTTTTCTTCTTTAACAATGATACCAAGAATATCACTTAACAACTCAAGTGTATTGTAGGCTTTAGCTGCATACTCCTTAGTAGTCTCCTCAGAAACAGAAGTATTAATAAGCTTTACCAACTCAAATATAATAGAAATAGCATCTGCTGTATTAAGGTCATCCTCCATAGCAGCCTCATATCTCTTAACTAAATCTTCCATAGTTGCTACATTTGAAGTCTCAGCCTCAGTCATAGCACCATCTGCACCATTTCCCATAACCTCTTCAAGACGGGAAGCCGCAGTCTTAATTCTATCTAATCCATTCTTAGAAGACTCAACAAGCTCAGCTGAGAAGTTAAGTGGACTTCTATAATGAGCTGAAAGCATAAAAAATCTAATAACCTGTAAATCATATTTCTCACCGATTTCTCTAACTGTAAAGAAGTTGCCAAGTGACTTAGACATCTTCTCATTGTCTATCTTGAGGAAACCGTTGTGCATCCAATATCTAGCGAATTCTGCATCATTTGCAGCCTCACTCTGCGCTATCTCATTCTCATGGTGTGGGAATACAAGGTCTTCTCCACCAGCGTGAATATCAATTACATCTCCAATATACTTCTTTGACATAACAGAACACTCAAGGTGCCAGCCTGGTCTACCATCTCCCCAAGGTGATGGCCATGAAGGCTCGCCCTCCTTCTTAGGCTTCCAGAGAACAAAATCAAGTGCATCCTCCTTCTCATCCTGTCCAGAAACCTTAAGCTCTCTATTACCAGCTCTAAGGTCATCTAAGTTCTTCTTAGAAAGCTTACCATAATCTGAGAACTTTCTAGTTCTAAAGTAAACTGTACCGTTTACCTCGTATGCATAGTCCTTCTCAATAAGAGTCTGAACCATAGCAATCATATCGTCTATTTCCTCAGTTGCCTTAGGGTGTGTTGTTGCTTCCTTAACATTAAGAGAAGCCATATCCTTCTTACATTCTTCTATAAATCTCTCTGAGATAACCTTAGAATCAACACCTTCTGCATTTGCCTTTTTGATAATCTTATCATCAACATCAGTAAAGTTTGATACATAGTTAACCTCATAGCCCTTGTACTCAAAGTATCTTCTAAGAGTATCAAAAACTATCATAGGTCTCGCATTACCAATGTGAATATAATCATAAACTGTAGGTCCGCATACATAAATACCTACCTTGCCTTCATTTATAGGAGTAAACTCATCCTTCTTCTTAGTTAAAGTATTAAATATCTTCATTTTAATCTACCTGTACGTTACAAAACGTAATCCTTTCGAAATATAGTTATTGTATACAGCTATCCCACTATAAAATAACCTTATTATAAGATATTCTAAAGTAGTTTCTTTGTCAACAATAAAAGAAGGAGCTGTTGTAAAATAATTTTTATTTTCAACAACTCCAAATTGTGTTTTATACTATACAACTATGAATCACTCTTACTTAACATGTAAAATTTTTCTGGTACAAAATATAGCTTACCCTTTTTTTGCCATCTTACATATTTTGCATGACTGTCTAATATAGGTACATCAATATTTTTAGGTGTTCCATTGACATGTACTGATACAACACCATAATTTTTATATGCTGTATTCTTCTTTTCTTTTATGTCTATCACCTTAACTTCTACCACCTTAGCTTTTTTTATCTCTGGCAATGCTTCGAAGGCAGTTTTAAGTGTACTAACCATGTAAATTGCAATACAAGCAGCTCCTGCAGAAAGAAAAACAATTATCTTTCTTATAGTTTTGCCACGTAAATGAACGGTACTATTAGACTCATTAACCGAATCAATCATATCTGGTATAACAAAAGACAATATAAAAAGCACAATCGCCACAACCAATACCAGAATCAAACCAGTAAGTGACTTACCCATAACGTCTTTTTTTAGTTCTTTTTTTTCTTCCTCGGTAATTTCTCTACCCATAGTAGTCAACTCAATTCTTTCTTCCACGTCAATAACACCTTCCCTTGCATATTTGTAACTGTGTATTTATTTTAACTGATATAACTAAGAATTTCAAGTATCCATTACTTACATACTATCTTGACAAAAAAAGAAACTACTCATTTACAATCATTGAAAAATCCCCAGCATTAAGCTCTCTTTTTTCTAGTAAAGCCTTTGCCAACCTCTCAATTGTATCCTTATTGTCACGTATTAAAGTAATAGTTTCCTTATAGTATTGATTGAGCATACGGTTCATATACTCTTCTTTTCTTGAAGTAACCGATTCAGTCACTAAAAGCATATCATCGAAAGCACCTATTCTCGTCACCATAACCTCAATAATATCACTTGCGCTCATCAAATCATGAGAATTTCCATCGCTTGGTTCTCCAAAGAATATAACCTCCGCACACATACCTGCTAGTTTTGTTTTAATCAGTCTAATATAATCAGAACGTCTAAATATTGTGTCCGGTGTCTTTACATAGCTAACATATCCTGGATTACCACCATTTTTAGAATCAAGCACCATCTTATTTATATTGACTGTACCTCTAATAGCATAGTCAACAAAAGCATGTCCACTTTCATGAATTGCAATGGTATAGAGACTTTCTTGATCAAATTCTCTCTCCCTATTTCCTTGCTTAAGGGATAACATATCTGACATTTCATTTATATCAGGTAAATCTTCTTTTTGAATGGAATCATAATTGTTAGGATTTAATTTGGCATGTTGAATCAGTGTTTCCTGCACATATTTTTTTACAAAACGTCCATTTCCAAAGTTTTCCAAGCTGGAAAAATATTCCATAACTTTTAAAATGTGTGGTCGTAATGAGTCATCAACGGAAAAACCTATTTTTTCCATACTTAGAACATATATCTTTGCCAACTCCTCTGGCGAATAGTCTGGAAAGTAAAAATTATAACCAATACGTGAAGCTATACCAGGATTAATGGTCAAGAAGTCATTCATTTCCTTCTTATATCCTGCAAAAATAACAACTAATTCATTTGAGTGGTCCTCCATAGCTTTTATCAATGTAGCTATGGCCTCTTTACCATAATCATTGCCGCTAGCAACTGATAAACTGTAGGCCTCATCAATAAACAAAACTCCACCCATAGCTTTACGGATTACCTCCGCAGTTTTTGGCGCAGTCTGTCCAATATACTGTGCAACCAAATCCTTACGTTCAACCTCAACTAGCTTATCTTCCTTTACTACCCCTAATTGATACAGCATTGTTGCCATTATACGTGCTATAGTAGTTTTACCTGTTCCTGGGTTACCAGTATATATCATATGGAAGTTGGTCTTTGGCATTCCCTTTCCATGGGCTTTTGCTTTTTGTAAAAACAATACATAATCTTTAAATTCTCTGATAGTTTCTTTAACCTGCTCAAGGCCAATAATATCCTTTAGTTGTTCTTCAATACTTTGCTTTTTGTAACGTGACTCTGGCAAAACTAATTTTTCTTGAGTGTCACAATAATTCACTAAATACTTTATTAATTGCTGATTCTTGATAGGCTGAGAATCATGGTTCAAAGATATATACTCTAAAAAGTCTTCTTTAAACTCCGGTGTTAACTGTTCTTGAAACTGAGTCTGCTTACAAAACTCTTCATACATTTCTTCTGGTTTTAGGTTACATATCTCAAACACGTTATTTCTAAATATAAATTCAATTTCTCCACTCAAATCAAAAAACTTTTTCTTAGCATCCTTATTGCCAAGTATCAAAACATAACGTCTTTCTGAAAGCTCTGATAATAACTTAATTAAGTGAGAACATTTCTTTTCATATGAAATATTACTTGACTTTTCTACACCCTTGAAAAATTCCTCAACACCAGTTAATACATATAACTGATCTATCTCAAATTTCTCATATTTGTACTGAATTCCCTCAGTATTCTTCGCAATAATATCTGAAAAATTAATCATGGTATACTTTAAGTATTTAGCTCTAGAAATTTTATTATTTTTCCACAACAATCTAGCTATCTCATTGCAAATCTCAACCTGATTAAGTCCACGTTCACCCTCTAAAAAAGCGTAGAAATGCTTTTGTCTAGGATTTTCTATTTGATCAACTAATAAATGATGATTTTTAATGTTTTTTAAATCTAATGGTTTTTTACCATTTAAAAAATCTGTACGCTGTTTTTCATATTTATCATAGTCATTTAATATGTATTTGACATAGTAATATATAGCTGCCATGCATTTTATACAATAATGCTTGCCACATACTTGACCTACAGCTTCTGCATCCTTATCTGTGTGGATATGCCATACTGTAGAAGCATCACTTGAACATCTAATCCAAGCAGAATATAGAAATTTTTCTCTAATATTACTTGCATTTATTATACTACAATCGCACTTGCTCAAAGCCTCACATTCATTGTGTTCTTTTCTATCAGCCACATAATACGAGTGCATTTTTAAGCGATCATTACCTTTATTATTTTTATCTTTCTCAAGCTTATATAAAGCAAATCTTCCACTTCTTATAA
>JAGAKD010000119.1 GCA_017625815.1 Lachnospiraceae bacterium
TACAGAGCCAGCTATCGCATTTAGAATTTTCAAGAAGAAGCTTGAAGATAAGTACGGCAAGGCTGAGGCTGCTAAGAGAATCTATGCTACAACTGATGCAGCTAAGGGTGCATTAAAGACTCTTGCTACAGAGGAAGGTTATGAGACATTTGTAGTACCTGATGATGTAGGTGGTCGTTTCTCAGTTCTTACTCCTGTTGGATTACTTCCAATCGCAGTTAGTGGCGCTGATATAGATAAGCTTATGCAGGGTGCAGCAAATGCTCGTGAGTACTGCTTAGCTAATGATTTTGATTCTAACGATGCTATGAAGTATGCAGCAGTTAGAAATGTTCTTCATGAGAAGGGTCTTGGTATGGAGATTCTTGCTAACTACGAGCCTTCATTACACTACGTTTCTGAGTGGTGGAAGCAGCTCTATGGTGAGAGTGAAGGAAAGGATGGCAAGGGTATTTTCCCTACTGCTGTAGATTTCACTACAGACCTTCATTCACTTGGACAGTTTATCCAGGAGGGTACTAAGAACCATTTCGAGACAGTTATTAATGTATTAAATCCAAAGCTTTCAGTAGTTATGGAGTCAGAGCCAGTTGATCTTGACGGACTTAACTACTTAACAGGTCAGACTGTTGACTTTATTAACAAGTGTGCTATGAACGGAACAATCCTTGCTCACGTTGATGGTGGTGTGCCTAATATCCTTGTTAATATGGAGCAGATTGATGAGCTTTCACTTGGTGAGCTTTTCTATGTATTTGAGTTCGCATGTGGTATGAGCGGTTACGTTCTCGGTGTTAACCCATTCAACCAACCAGGTGTAGAGAGCTACAAGAAGAACATGTTTGCACTTCTTGGCAAGCCAGGTAACGAGGAGAAGCGTGCTGAGCTTCTTGCAAGACTTGGACAGTAATTATATATAGTAGATGTTTTAGGGAGAGCCGACAGGTTCTCCCTTTTTTGTTTTAGTTGTATAGATATGTTACAGAATTCGACAAGTGGTATAAAATATCCGACGAATGGATTTTATTTTAACTCTCAAATGTAGTATTATAGATAGAGTTAGATTCTTTTATGTGGAGAAGGAAAATGAGACTTAGTTTTTCTGTATGTGATGATAACAAAGAGCATTTAGAAGAAATTAAAAATACAATCAATAAGCTTTCAGATAAACATAGTGTAGAGGTTTCTTTATATGCTATGGCAGGAGAGCTTATGGATAGCTTGGAAAAAGCAAAGACTTGTAATGAGCCTTTGCCTAATTTTGTGTTGATTGATATAGAGCTCCTTGACACAGATGGCATAGAACTTGGTAAGAAAATCAAAGAGTTATATCCAGAGATTTGTCTTGTTTTCGTAACATCATATATTGAATATGCAGTGAAGGGTTATGAGGCTAAGGCAGATAGATATCTGTTAAAACCAATAAAGCTTGAAGACATTGAAAGTCTTGTAAGAGATTTTCTTCAGGAGCAAAATAAAATCAAAAGAATCATTGTAAAGGATAAAGAACAGGAGCACTTGATTTTCATTAAGGATATAATGTATATTAGTGCGGAGGATAAATACACTATTCTCTACACTGAGAACAATCGCTACTTTGATTATAAAAGTCTAAAGGACTATGAAGAGCTTCTTATAGACTATGGATTTTACCGTATACATAGAAAATATTTGATAAATATGTATCATCATAAGAGCTTAAAGAAAGGGTTTGTAACCCTTAGCAATGATGTGGTTCTTCCTATTAGTAGGCGAAAAGAGAGTAAGTATAGAGAAAATCTACTAAAGACATTGGAGAGAGATTTGCTATGATAAATGGTCTTATTACCTTACTAATTATTTTTGTTAACGTGCTAGCAGTGCTTAATATGCTACTCATATTAAAAGTATTCTTCGGTGCAGCCATAAAGCTGAATCGTAGGATACTTTTTTGCGTTGGCGGATTATATTTTGCTGGCAACATATTGTTTGGCTTAGTGAAGAGCCTGACGAATTATACAGCTGTTTTTGTTTTGGTATTTATGTTTGTGGTCATCATCAAATTGTCTGCGGAAAAAACTGTAGGAAATATAATTCTTGTTATACCTGCGGCATTGATGTATGTGCAGTGGGGAAGTATGTTTGACTTGGCAGAAAGACTAGTAGGATTAGACAGATTTGTGTATCACTATGAGACTATGGATGTAACCATAAGTACAATTTTGCCTGATATTCTACTTTTGATATTGCTTCTAGTTATTAAGGCAAAGGTAAATGAAGAGCTTTTAGCTATCAGACTCACTAAGCTTGAAGGTGTTGTCTTAACTATTATATGTATTATATACCCGATTATGGTGGCATTCTTTAATTATATGGAAGGACATATTAAGCATGTTCTGTATAAACCAGTTTGGCTCTTTGTAATGATACTTATAAATGTAGCCGTAATATATGCGGTAGCGCATAGAAAGAGGTCAAAGTATTATAAGAAATTAGCTGGCTCATATAAGGAGCAGTTTCAGTCAGAGTATGACTATTTCAAGGAATATAAGGAAAATAATAGTGATGTAATAAAATTCAGACATGATTTTAACAATCATATGTTAGTTGTACAAGAGATGTTTGCTAAGGGGGAATATGATAGGGCAAACGAATACATTTCAAAGCTTTCTCATATTGCCAGTGGAGATAAGAAGATATATATCACAGGAAATGAAATCCTTGATATGATACTTAAGGCTAAGCACAATATTATGGAGGAATACAATATTAAATTTAATGTAAAGGGTAATTTGTCAGGCTTTAATACAATGGATGATGTAGATAGCTGTATATTCTTTTCCAATATAGTTGATAATGCCATAGAAGCAAATATACTTTGCAATGAAGAAAGATATATAAATCTTATTGTGACCAAGGCAAAGAAGCTAATTTATATTCAGTTTGACAACCCATATTCAGAGGTTGTGGATGAGACTAAGCGAGAAGAATTAAAAGCGGATGGAAAGATTCATGGTATAGGTCTTGGTAATATAAGTGAGATAGTTTCAAAATATGACGGAGAAAAAAAGATAGAGAAGAATGACAATAAGTTTTCTATTAAGGTGTGTTTTACTTGGGGATAGCCATTTGTCGGTGAGACCATACCGTTCGTCAAATTGCTCTTTAAATGTTAAGTGGGAATGCTAATATATACCTTGAATTGATTTTTAAGGAGGCATATTATGAGAAAAATAAGTTTATATGCTTTGATAATGCTTTTAGCATTCTCTTTATCAGGATGCGGTGACAAAAAGTCTGATGATAAAAATGATTCAAATGAAATAGTTTCATCAGATGAAAAGACAGAGGCTTCTGATGAGGATGAGAAAACAGATAACAAAGAAGATAGTGAGACAGAAGAGGAACAGGATGAGTCTATAAACGACTTTAGTTCAAAGTTCTACTTAGGTAATATAGAGTGGGGCGAGGAAAAGGATTTAAGTCAGATTCCTATTTATGGCCCTAACGTTACTATGCCAATTACAAAAGAGGATATGGAAGTTTTTGCTCCATATCAGGTATTAGCTTCAAGTTCACCTTTAGAGGAAGATGGTATATATTTCA
>JAGAKD010000120.1 GCA_017625815.1 Lachnospiraceae bacterium
TCTTTTAAAACTTGAGTTTGTGCTTGTTGAGAATTTTGGAATTGAGATATTTCTAATTCTCTTTGAAGAGTTGCTATCTTATCAGCAGTAAACATATCTCTTATAGATTGGAAACCAGCTCTATTTTCCATTTGAGCCATATCTATTTTACTGTCTACTTGATGAGATAAAGCACATAGACCCTTATCTAAGTTGTTAGTTAAAGTACCAAAGTTAGTAGCCATATTATAGTTTACACTATCTATTGCTCTTTGAGTATTACAGCAACATTCAGATAATTGACGGCTTAAAGCAGCATCTCCTTGAGATATAGCAGCCATTACAGAAGCAGTATCTTGTCCCATTCTGTATCCTAAATCACATAATCCTCTTTCTAAACCTCTTAAAGCACTATCCACTTGGCCGAAATTAGTAGCAGTATAAGCAGCTAAAGAATTTATTGATTCTTTGTTTCCTCCGATAGCTGTTAATATTGTAGAGTCAGATAAACCAGCAGCTTGCGCTTTAGCTAAAGCAGCTTCGATTTGTCCAGATATTGAAGCATCATTTATTAATGCACCAGCTCCTCTACCGTAGCCCCAGCCACCGAAGCCTCCTCCACCAAATAAAATTAATAAGAATATCCAAAGTAAACCATTATTTCCACCTATTCCATCATTATCTTTTGAAGCAAGTGCGTTTACTAGCATATTCGGGTCTAAAGTGTATCCTTCCATTATTCTTTCTCCTTTCAATAATATATTATTTTTAAGTGAGAAAACTCACCTATTATCGTGTTCATAGTTTATTAACTTTTGCTGTTAATTGATAAAAGGAGTTTGTCCGAGCCTTTCTTCATGAAAGGCTTGGCCTCTAAACTCTGAACGACTCAATAGATGGTAAAGCTGCCTCCAAATCTATATCGCCAGGCAGTATTAATCCAGATGTTTGACCAGGTATAAATATCTTAGGTTCAATAGATAATTCAGTGTGTATAACTTCTTTTTTCTTATCTATAACTCTTACATAAACAAAGTCTCTGTACTCATTAAAGCCTAATGGTAAATCACCATATAGATAATTGTCTTCTGGGTTCTCACCCATTAGGGTGAACCATTCTACACCATCTAAAGAGAATTGAGCTTCATCATCCATATCCATATTAAACACTTCTATCTTTATCTTGTTTTTAGATTTAATAAGAGATTTGTCTTTAGCGTTTTCATCTTTGAATATCTCATACTCTCTTGTCCAAGGTGCTATTTCTGGTGCATCTATTACATCACTACTATTAATAGCTTCAACCACTCCATCTTCTCTTCTTCTTATTATTTCTTCTAGAGTCATATTCTCTTCGCCTTCATGTATTACCATAGAGCAGTAAGGATTTCTTCCTGTTATCTCTCTATACACATAAGGACTCACGTTTAATGCTACAGCATCTTTAGTTTCAAACGTAACCATTCTAGCTGTATAAGTATAATTTAAAGTTACAGAGAAATTCGATTGTATATCTCCGTAGTTTGATGTTCCTGTTGCATATATATATAAATATGGTTTAGAGTTAACCTTATTTGCCCAGTTTTTAGTTTCAGCGTTTATAGATATCGCTCTGTTATTCATAGGCTTACCTGAACCTGGCCCACCAGTTGTACCAGTAAATTGTCCAGTCCAACTATTTGCCGCAGAAGTACTTGGAGCAACATTACTTCTATAGAAATATAATGTTTGGTTATTGTTGTAATATCCTGCTCCTCCCCTTGTTCCTGAGAAACTTGCTGAATTTATAGCAGTAATATTTCCTGAGCCTGTGAAGTTTCCTGCATTAATTCCTAAATATCCTGCACAAGCACCATATGAACCATATTCACCTTGTCTCGCTGTTCCTGTATTTAACCATTTTGAGCCTCTCCAAGTGTTAAATGTACTTGAAGATACAGTTTGGCTTCTTGTAACATTTGTCTCTGGATATAATTGAACCCAAGTAGACCCGTTCCACTTACTTACTTTTGCGTCTACCCAGGCTGACCCATTCCACTTCTTAACA
>JAGAKD010000010.1 GCA_017625815.1 Lachnospiraceae bacterium
GTCGCTTTTTGCGACAGCCTCTAGATATTATCACTTTAAAATTGTCTTGTCAACAACTATTTTCGATTATTTTCTAGAAGTTTTTGTCTGTCGTTTTTCGCGACAGCTTGTATAATATAACACCCTAATATTAAAAAGTCAACCACCTTTTTTGTATTTATTTTAATACATAATTTTTCTAGTTATTTGTCAAAATAAGGCAAAAAAATATGGTGCTATTTTATCTTTACGACAAAGTAACACCATATACTTATATGCACATTCTCAACGCCTAAACAAGTTCTAATAATTTAGAAGAATTTGAAGTTGATAAAAGCATCCCCTTCTTCTCTTTCTTCAAGCTTTCTTTCCTCGGCTGCTTTTACAGCTGTATCAATCTGCTCCCGCATAGAATCTGTTATATTGGTAGTTTCACCATAATTCAAATACGCTAAAACAGTAAGCATTTCCGATTCTGTATCTGTATAGTAGCCTGTACCTTCCTGCTTCATATCGCCGAGATTCTTAACTAACTCTAACATCTTATTTGGTAATGTTCTATAATCCCAGCTTCCGCCAGTGTATTCGCCACTTCCTAATCCTAGCATATGCTACACCTCACTTAAATATCTTAGTTGTAGTATAACAAATAATTTAACAAGTCACAAGCAAAAAGACGGCTATATAAAAATATTATTGACGAATATCCACATATTTAGAACTATTGAATGTAAAAGTATCTGCTTTAAAATCGAAGTACATATATGGAAGCATATCTTCAGCTACCAAATATGCCCACTGAACAGTTTGACTTTCTCCAGGTTGCAGGTCAACTAAATAATTCTTTTCCCAAAAATCTCTTCCGTTATAATGATACAAATTAGAACTATGTAAATGATGACTTATACGAGTATCTATATAATCATACTTTTTTTCACACTTATCTTCTAAGCCTGTATAAACCTCAAATTCGTCCTCTTTTTCATCCATAAAGTGTATAGATGCATCGTATATTTTATTTGTTATAACGTTATTTCCAATATTAGTATATTCTACTTCTACGTATACTAGCTTTACAGGTACCTTTTCAGAGTAAATTGCTTCATTAACCGTATTTATACCATCTCCTAAAACAACATAATCTACCGAGGCATTGTGTATTTTGCCATCATCTCCCAATAAATCATACAAAGAACTATACCATTCATCTACAATATCTTTATTTAGCAAGCTCAAATCATCACATACCTGTACATTGACTTTAAGCTGAATTTCTCTTGTGTCAACATTAGATGTATTTGTAACAAATGGTTCATTCATTTCGTATATTGTTAAGTCCTCTTTCGGTATAGACATAGGGTAATCTGACTCATAAAAAATATCTGTAGTTTGTTGAGGCTCCATCTGGTCAAAAGGTGGTCTTTCATCTATAACTATATTTTCCGCTTCAAGGTTATCTGTAGGAGTAAGTACAATGCCTTCTGCCACTTTAATTGCCTCTTGTATATCCATGTCATCAAGTACCAACATTCTCATCATATAATGAAACTCATCATACACCACTATAATTTCATATTGTACACCTTCATCATCATAGTTATCTTTATAAAATACATAACCTATATTACCATTTATATCAATTTGTTCATAGTTTTCTACAGATGTAACTAAGCTATTGGAACCATCACCCTGAGGTATACTTTCGAAAAATATTGACATGTACGACTCATTCCCCTTTTCACTTCCGTAACGAATCTTAGGCGTTCCCACATCTTTAAATGTCATCCCCTCACCAACATAAGTACCTTCAAATGTCAAAGTAGGAATTACATACTCTTCATCTGAATTATCCTCTATCACAACCTCCTCAGCATATTCACCCTTATCCTCTACGCTAACGCTATGTGCCTTCTTGATAGCATATATAGTTCCACCAGTCAAAATCACTATAGACACAACAGCAACAGCAATCTTTATACCACGTTTACGTCTTATAATTTTTTTCTCTTTCTTCTTTATCTGTGCATCAACCTCTTCTCGTATCATAGTTTTGATATTCTCAGGTATGCTAGGATACTCTTTTTTCATTCCTATTAAATTCATAATGCCATACCTCCATCTAAATCAAGCTTCATTTTACTTCTCGCTCGTACCAATCTCTTTTTCACTGCACTCTCTGTTGTATCCAGCATATTAGCTATTTCTTTTATGCTATAACCTTCTATGTAATACATAACTATACAAAGTCGCTGTTCTTCCTTTAAATGCATAATCGCCTCATACAAATCAGAGTAATCTCCACTTTCTTCGATTTCCAAATCATCCTGCATCTCATTTATAGACACCATCTTTTTCTCATATCTCATAATAGTATAGCACTCATTAATCAATATTCTTACAAGCCAGCTTTTTGCAAACTCATCTTTCTTAAGCGTGTGTAGCTTTGTAAATGCTTTTACTATAGTTTCCTGTATTGCATCCTTACAATCTTCATCGCTATAAAGAAGGGATTTTGCAATGTGATATAATGAATTTTCATTTCTTATAATAAGCTCACCTAGTTCTTCTTTTTTCACAAGTCATCACTTCCCTTTTTCAATTGTATATCGATATACATATATTAGATGAATATGTAGGCATAAAAGTCCCACAATTAATAAATAATTTTCAAAAAAGTTACAAATTTTATCCATAAACTAAAAAATGAATAAACGACCAAAAGAAAAGTATATCAACAAAAGAAATATGCTTCTTATGTTGATATACTCTATCTTATTCACCTATTAATTTAATCACCGTCATATCGTGGTTCATAGCTTTAAGAACTGGCCCAAACACATCCTTTGTCTTAAGTCTTAAGCTTGACGTATTTACACAAGGATGACATCCGATGTACTCTGCATCTAAAATATCCTCATCAACCAACAATCTGACCATATTATTTTTATCGTTCATAAGTCCCATAACACTAACTGAACCTGGTTCTATATCTAAGTACTCTAGCATTTCCTCCGGTCCCGCAAAAGAAAGTCTTGCACAACCAATCTGACCTGATACCTCTTTTGTTTTAAATGGTTTGTCTCCCGGCATCATAACTAGATAAAAATTTGTCTTTTGTCTATTACATAAGAATAAATTCTTGCAGATAGTTGCTTCCAATACTTCATCTATGGCTAAACAAGCTTCCATATTATCAGCGGGCTCATGGTCTACTCTCATATAGTCTATTCCTACACTGTCTAGCAAATCATATACTCTTTTTTCTCTCTCTAATCTGTTATCAATATTTAAAGGTCTACCGCTAAATAATTCCATAAAACTTCTCCTCTAAAAAATCTACATTTAATTATAATAAGTAAATTATATTAATTCAACTTATATTTATACTAATCTTGAACGCACAATTTTATAGAACTATTAATAAAAAATAAGCACTGGCAATTTTATACCAGTGCTTAAAATCATCTTATAAAACTACATCGGTAACATTATCTGGAGTATTGTCTGTAACCATAACATTAACAGAATCAACACCCGTTACATTGATATTTCTATTAACCTTTGCATCATATGAATCCGCATTTACAATTTGAGCAAGATCTATACCAGTCGCTTCCTTCATACTTTCAAATACCTTAGCCATAACTACAGGGACATTGCTTGCAACCTGCTCAACGCCATTACCTGAGCCACCATCACCACCAATAATAGTAACCTTATCAATAGCACTAAGTGGTTCTGCAATCTTTGCAGCTATATCAGGTAATACCTTAATCAGCATCTCTGCAACTGCTGCCTTGTTATATTTAGCATAAGCTTCCGCTTTTTTCTCCATAGCTTCTGCTTCTGCAAGACCTTTTGCAGAAATAGCTGTTGCCTCTGCCTCACCAACTGCTCGAATACCTTCTGCTTCTTGCTCTTTTGCATAACGGTCAGCCTCTGCCTGTGCCTTTCTAGCTTCGGCCTCGCGCTCAGCTTCAAACTTTTTAGCTTCAGCCTCCTTCTGCCTCTCATATAAATCTGCTTCGGCTTTTTGCTGTGCAGCATACTTATCTGCTTCGGCTTTCTTCTTAATCTCAGCTTCAAGAGCCTGTTCCTTAACAGCAACCTCTTTCTGCTTTAACTCGATTTCTCTCTCTTGTCTAGCTATATTTGCATTTGCAGTAGTAACCTCAATGGTTTTACGCTGCTCTTCCTGTTGAATCTGATATGCAGCATCCGCCATAGCCTTTTTCGTATCTGCATCCATCTGAAGTTCTGACTTTTTAATTGCAAGTTCATTCTGCTTCTTAGCTATCTCGGTCTGTGCTGCAACAGCGGCATCATTAGACTGCTTATCAGCCTCTGCCTGAGCAACCTTAATATCTCTCTCACTCTCAGCTCTTGCAATAGCTGCTGCCTTCTTAATCTTAACTATGTTATCAATACCTAAGTTTTCAATAACTTCATTTCCATCAACAAAATTCTGTACATTGAAACTTATAATATCAAGACCCATAGCCGCAAGGTCTGGTTCTGCATTCTCTTTAACCAAGTTTGCAAACTTCTGTCGGTCAGATACCATCTCTTCAAGTCTCATCTTTCCAACTATCTCACGAACGTTACCCTCAAGAACCTCTCGTGCTACTGCTGCTATGTAATCTGTGTTTTTGTTAAGAAAATTTTCTGCTGCAAGAACAATCTTGTCTTGCTCATTGCTAATCTTAACGTTAACTGTTGCATCAACATTGATGTTAATGTAGTCAGCTGTCGGTACTGCATTACTAGTCTTTACATCAATAGGAATAAGACGTAGATTGAGCTTATCTAATCTCTCAAAAAATGGAATTCTAATGCTCGCCTTACCAATAACCACCTTTGCCTTTTTTCTAAGACCTGAAATAATATAAGCCTTATCTGGTGGTGCTTTTACATAACCAATAATAAAGAATACTACCACTAGTACCGCAACAACAATTGCAATAATGATTGATGTGTCCATAAACTCCTCCTTTAAATTTGTATAATATATTTTAGCATAAAAGATAGATTATTAGTACTATAAATTATTCTTATCACTTTCAGCCTTCATCATACCAAGAGCATCTATGATACCAGTAATAACGCTTGCATCCTTTAATGTAGCTTCCCTTTCTTCTACATAATTAATTGCTCTACTCATATCACCATCAAAAGAATCTCTTGATGTCCAAATACCCATATATAATCTATTTCCCTTAAAATTCATTGCCACATGATTATATCGTTGCTTAATAGACTGAATTTTTTCCATCATCTGCGGTGTTAGCACATAAAAGGCGTCCATAGCCTCTACAGAGTATACATCAAACTCTTTGTTAAATAAATCACTTTCCATACTAACAGGCTTTGCTCTGTTATTTCCCGTAATTCCAGCTCTATATGGATATTTTTCTGAAAATACCTGAACAGAGCTAACATTTTTATATGGAAATTCAAAAGCAAACATTCGTCCTCTAAAATATGTAGTTGTATGACTGTTCTTACCTGATGTATGATACTGAATAACCACATCTGATTGTTCAAAATTAATACCCTTGTATGACGCTCTCAAATAATCCTCTGAACGAAATCTGTTACCTAACCTTGTAAGACCAAAGTCTCCAACATATCTTTGTTCAAAACCTCTTTCATAATCATATTGAACATTATCAAATACTTCATTGAGCAAGCTTACAACAAAATTTTCTTTGTACAATTTTTTATATTCCGCTGTGATTTTTCCATTTTTAGTTGAAATAATAATCACTCCGCCCACAACGATGAACATACACAAGAAAGGCGCAGATGTATCTATCCCCAACATAGAAGTAACAAACATAATAATAATAGGCATAAATACAATCAATAAGCTAAGTTTAGAATAAAGCAACCTCTTCTTTCTCAATTCTTCTAATTTTTGTACTACCTCATGTGCACCCATAAATAACTCCTCCATAATCATCTATATTAATCCTATATATAATACTAAATGTATTTAAACGCTTGTTTCTTAAATACATCTAAAGCAATATTACTCTTATCATATTATAGAATTAACATAATTTGTGCAATAGAAAAATTAAAACTATAATTCTATCTAAAGTTCAATAAAAAAACTATATTTATAATACATTCTGTCATTACTTTTCATATATTATTATTCTTATAAGACGCCCTGCCCAAAAAGTGGCTTTTTCACTAATAAAAATGCACATTTTACTCGTAATTGAAACCCTTTTCATTATGGTTGTTTCATCAATATAACTAAAACATAAATTAACCCCTCTTATCCCTTTGTATTACTTTACATAATATGGTATAATTCATAATGAGGATTTTATGAAAAAAACTAAAAGGAGGCTTCTTATGAAACTAAGAACAAAACGACTATTTGCTACACTCCTTACTGGTGTGTTAGCAACAAGTATGCTGTTCAATGATGCGGTCCCCGTACAGGCAGATAGTCTAATCAAACCTGCCACACCTTACGTGTACAACACTTCAGACCCATTGTTTGCAGCAACACATTTCCACTTCTTTGCAAAAGAATATGCAGAGATTAAAACTCACTGTCATGGTAATGTGGCAGCCAAAGAATTTTCTGCTGGTTCTAACAGTGGTTCAGACAAAATTGGTGCCGCTGTTAAGTCAGAGATATTCTATTTCCAAAAAATTGATACCAGCAAGGGTTTCAACGCAAACTTCGCTGGTGCAACAGTTGTGTTAGGTAAAGATATCACCACCTCTACGATGAATAATGCGGAAGTTTATCTTGAGACAGGAAGTAACAAAATCAAGATCGAGCCTAATTCGACCATATATCAGGAGACTGAGACCTCCGGAAGATTTATTGATTTTGAGACAGAGTTTGAAAAACTGGAAAAATTGTCTGTAGGTCTTGCAGGACAACCTTCTATAGACGACATGTTTACTGGTGTCACCGTCAAAAAAGATGCCAGCAACTATACAATAGATCTTGCAAATCAAGATCCTACTGTAGCTCAAACAGCATATATCCACATTAACGCAAATGATATGGCTGGTATAAATGATTTTAAAATAATAAACA
>JAGAKD010000121.1 GCA_017625815.1 Lachnospiraceae bacterium
GAAGTTATCCTCGAAGATATCCTTGTTCTCAAATGGATAGTGCCACTGCGCAAATGGCATTGCTCCTGAGTCGAACCAACAGTCAATAACCTCTGGTACTCTCTTCATCTCGCCCTGACAATCTGGACAAGTAATAGTTACATCATCAATGTATGGACGATGAAGCTCTATCTCATCTGGGCAGTTCTTGCTCATACTCTTAAGTTCCTCGATAGAACCGATAGCATGTCTCTTACCGCATGAACACTCCCAAATATTAAGTGGAGTACCCCAATAACGGTTACGTGAAAGTCCCCAGTCCTGAACATTCTCAAGCCAAGCTCCGAAACGTCCCTTACCGATACCTTCTGGTATCCAATTAACAGTATTGTTATTCTTAACCAACTTATCTCTAACTGCTGTCATCTTGATGAACCAAGTATCTCTAGCGTAGTAAATAAGTGGAGTATCACATCTCCAGCAGAATGGATAGTCGTGCTCAAACTTAGGAGCATCGAATAAGAGTCCATCCTTGTCAAGGTCCATTAAGATATCCTTGTCAGCATCCTTAACGAACTTGCCAGCATAAGGAGTATCCTCTGTCATCTCACCCTTGCCGTTAACCATCTGTACAAATGGAAGGTCGTATTTTCTGCCAACCTGAGCATCATCCTCACCAAATGCAGGAGCAATGTGAACGATACCTGTACCATCTGTCATAGTTACATAGTTATCACAAGTGATGTAATGACCCTTCTGTGGCTGCTTAGCAACGGCCTCCTTAGTACAAGCGAAAAGTGGCTCGTACTCCTTTCTTTCAAGGTCAGTACCCTTGTAGCTCTCTAATACTTCGTAAGCCTTCTCGTCATCCTTAGCTAATCCACCAAGTACCTTGTCAAGAAGTGCCTCTGCCATATAATAAACATTTCCATCAGCTGCCTTAACCTTGCAGTATGTCTCATCTGGATTAACACAAAGTGCAACGTTACTTGGAAGTGTCCAAGGAGTAGTTGTCCAAGCAAGGAAATATGCATCCTCACCAACCACTCTAAATCTAACAACTGCTGAACGCTCTTTAACTAACTTATATCCCTGTGCAACCTCGTGACTTGAAAGAGGTGTACCACAACGTGGACAGTAAGGAACAATCTTAAATCCCTTGTAAAGAAGTCCCTGATCCCAGATGTTCTTCAAAGCCCACCACTCAGACTCAATAAAGTCATTGTGATAAGTTACATATGGGTCGTCCATATCAGCCCAGAAACCAACCTTGCCGGAGAACTCCTCCCACATACCTTTGTATTTCCAAACTGACTCTTTACACTTAGTGATAAATGGATCAAGTCCGTAAGCCTCAATCTGATCCTTTCCATCTATACCAAGAAGCTTCTCAACCTCAAGCTCAACAGGAAGACCATGTGTATCCCATCCAGCCTTACGTATAATCTTATGACCCTTCATAGTCTGGTATCTAGGAATCATATCCTTGATAACTCTTGTAAGTACATGACCTATATGAGGTGTACCATTTGCAGTAGGAGGTCCATCATAAAATGTATATGTTGGAAGATCCTTTTTCTCTTCAATACTCTTCTCGAAAATCTTGCTTTCCTTCCAGAAATCAAGTACCTTTTGTTCTCTCTCAACAAAGTTGAGTTTTGTAGAAACCTTTTCGTACATTTTCAAAAATCCTTTCTATATATAATAAGTTATGTGATTTTTTTCATACACTCTACCAATTTTCTAGTATACCCCAAAAAACCTTGTAATGTCAACGAAAGAGGGGGAAATACTTGATTTTTTCAATATGTATACTAGCTAAAACTTGAATATGCATTGATTTTGACGTATAATTGATATATTGAAATCTTAGAAATAGTTTATTCCACTTTCCTAAAGTGGTAGATTGGAGTTTATTATGCTTAATTTTAGAGTTGGAATTATGGGTGCAGGCAAGATTGCTGGTATAGTTGCGGATACACTTAATCAGCTTAATTCTTTCGAGCCTTATGCCATTGCATCTAGAGATATTGAGAAGGCCAATGCCTTTGGTGATGAATATAATATTGAGAAAAGATACGGCTCATATGAGGAGCTTGTGAATGATCCAGATGTGGAACTTATCTACATCGCAACACCTCATTCACATCACGCTGAACAGGCTAAGATGTGTATCAACGCAGGCAAGCCAGTTCTTGTAGAAAAAGCATTTTCTTATAACGCAGCTACTACTAAGGAAGTTCTCGACCTTGCCAGAGAAAAAAATGTTTTCTGTGGTGAAGCTATGTGGATTCGTTTCCTTCCTATGTACCTTGTAGCTATGGACTACATAAGAAAGGGTGCTATTGGAAATGTTAAAAATATTACTTGTAGCTTAGGTTACGACCTTCGTACAAAGGAGCGTGTTGTTAAACCAGAGCTTGCTGGTGGTGCTCTTTTAGACTTAGGTGTTTACCCTATTAACCTTATTTCTATGGTTTATGGACCAGAGAACTGTGCTATTGCTTCTTCTTGTGCAAAGCTTCAGACTGGTGTTGACGCTCACGACGTTATCCAGTTCAGCTTTAAGGGTGCTAGAAGTGCTACTGCTACGGTTACTCTTATGTACAAGGCTGACAACAATGCTTGTATCTATGGTGACAATGGTTACATTGAGATTGAAAACATTAACTGTCCTGAAACTATTCGAATTTACCATGGTGACAAGAAGCTTGTTTTCGAAGCCAAGGTTCCAGACCGCCAGATTACAGGCTACGAATATGAATTCTTGGCAGCAAGAGATGCTATCATCGTAGGTAATATCGAATGTCCAGAAATGCCACATTCAGAAACACTTCGTATTATGAACCTTATGGACCTACTCCGCCAGCAGTGGAACTACAAACTCCCTATGGAAGCAGATAAGGACAGCGAAAAGTAGGCTGACAAGAGCTAATCAGTATGGCAGACCAACCCAAAGGGTAGTTAATATATTTTTTCTCCCGTTAATAGATTTTTGCAATATCTATTGCCTTGCACTTTCGATGTTTGATTTACACCGCTAGGTACAAACTCGATGCTGAATGGGATATAAAATCATATAAGGAAGTTTTTTAGTCGATTTTTAAGAGATTTTATTGAAATATCATTAGAGATATACTTGCGATAACGCCCCGCTGTTTTAGATGTTTGAGCAAGACAAGGGAAATGGCGTATAACTTATTCGGATGTATCCGAAAATAAGTTATACGCCATTTTCTTTGTGATTGCGAGTTTCTA
>JAGAKD010000122.1 GCA_017625815.1 Lachnospiraceae bacterium
CCCTGTGTATACCACGCCACATGCTTTCTCATCTCATGAATTCCAGTGTATTCCCCTTTATACTCTATCATCATCCTTGCATGTCTAAGCATCATATCACGAATCTTTATTCCAGAAGGTCTAGGAAGTTCCTCTCCTGTTTCAATAAAATGCTTTATCTCCTTAAACAACCAAGGATTTCCCTTTGCGGCTCTACCAATCATGACACTGTCACAACCTGTAATCTCTTTAATTCTTATAACATCTTGGCCTGAGCATACATCTCCATTACCTATAACAGGTATTTTTACCATTTCCTTTACCTGTCTAATAATTTCCCAATCTGCAGAGCCCTGATAATATTGCTCTCTAGTTCTTCCATGAACTGCAACTGCATAGGCACCAGACTCCTGAGCAATCTTTGCAATTTCTGGCGCGTTGAGATTATCCTGAGAAAAACCAGCTCTAATCTTAATTGTAACGGGTAGCTGACAAGCTTTAACCAAAGCTTCCACTATATCTCCAATAAGCTTTGGATTTTTCATAAGGGCAGAACCCTCACCGTTGTTTACAATCTTAGGAACAGGGCACCCCATATTCACATCTATAAAGTCAAAGCCCTTATCTTCCAGTTTTTTCGCTTGTTCCGCCATTATGTCTGGTTCGCTACCAAATATCTGCACACCTATAGGCTTTTCCCTATCATCAGTCATTATAAGCGGCCCTGTATTCTTATTGTTATAATGCATTCCCTTGGCACTTACCATTTCTGTGTAAAGTATATCGCAGCCTTGCTCTTTACAAAGTAAACGAAATGGCAGGTCGCATATACCTGCCATTGGTGCCAGAATAATTTTATCTTTTAAATCTAACATAAAATTCTCCTGATTGAGGACTGTGTCCCCTAACTATATTATAATTTTACTGTTACTCATATATCAATCTAAGTCCTTGCAAGGTTAAATTAGAATCATAAATATCTATCTTATCTGTGTTTTCAGATATAAGCTTACCTAAACCACCTGTAGCAACTACTTTTATATCACTAAGACCAGATTCCGCTTTTATCTTTTCTATAATGTACTCTGTCTGACCTATACATCCATAAAATACACCAGCCTGCATACTAGTAACTGTATCCTTAGCAAGTATTGTATCAGGCTTTGTAATCTCAATTTCAGGAAGCTTTGCTGTACCAGTCCACAATGCACTAGCAGCAAGTCTAATACCTGGTGTTGTTACACCAGAATGAAATACACCATCAGCAAGAACAAGATCATGAGTCGTTGCCGTACCAAAATCTACGACTATAACAGGTCCACCATATAACTCGTATGCCGCAACTGCATCAACAAGTCTATCTGCGCCTAATGCCTTTGGATTTGGAATAGCAACGTTAATTCCTGTCTTAATTCCAGGACCAACAATGATTGGATTAACGTGTAAATACTTGATAATTCCACTAGCTAACGAGTGCATAATCTTAGGAACAACCGATGCTATAATAACAGCATCTATGTCATCCATACTCATACCTCTAAGTGTAAGCCAATCTCCAAAAAACATACCATACTCATCTGATGTACGCGCTATACCTGTAGTAACACGGAATGTATGGAGAAGCTCTTTTCCATCAAATAAACCTACTGTTATGTTTGTATTTCCTACATCTATTGCAAATAACATACGTCCTCCTAATGCGAAGCCTAAAAGAAAGCTTGGAAATATTGTTCTAATTGCTCAAACAATTCCTTCTTGTCTTCTCTTAGCTGCTTAACCTTAAGTACACTACCTATCTCATCATATAATAAATCTTCCTCATAAGCTTCAGTCTTAATCTGAAGATTACCATCAACATCAAACTCTAATATGATAACCCCACCAATATCCTCAGTAAAAAGAACACACATAATCTGTAATTCTTTTTTTACCTCTTCGGGAAGATTATCAAAGTCTTCATTGAGATAGTATTTCTGTGCATACTTTGATGCACTGCAAAGTACTATATTTTCCTGATACATATCCATCTCCTATAATTATCCAATAACATCTGCCATATTGTACATACCTGCTGGTTTACCAGCCAGGAACTTAGCCGCCTCAACAGCACCCTTGGCAAATACAGACTTAGAATATGCAGTGTGCTTTATCTCAATAACTTCATCTATACCAGCAAAAATAACCTCGTGTTCTCCTACAATAGTTCCACCTCTAACTGCTGATATTCCTAATTCCTTCTTGCCTCTTTGCTGTCTAACAGATGAACGGTCATAAACGTATTCATACTCGTTGTCTCTAGCTTCATTGATAGCATCTGCCAAAGCTATGGCTGTACCTGAAGGTGCATCTACCTTTAAGTTATGATGCTTCTCTACTATCTCAATATCATAACCGGCTGGTGCAAAAACATTTGCCGCATCTTGAAGAAGCTTCATAATAGTATTGATACCTAAACTCATGTTAGCAGACTTTAAGATAGCTACTTTTTCAGACTCAACAGATACTCTATTGAGCTGCTCTGGACTAAGACCTGTTGTACAAAGTACAACTGGTATCTTCTTATCTGACACATAATCAAGCAAACTACCTACAGCAGGAGCTATTGAAAAATCTATAATAACATCTGCCTCCACATCACAAGCTTTTATATCTGTGAATACTGGATAGCCATTATCTCTATTGTCAACTACATCAATACCTGCAACGATACTAACTGCGTCATCATTCTTGCATATATCAGAAATAATCTGACCCATCTTACCATTGCAGCCATGCATGATTATCCTAACCATAGTATTCCTCCTAGAACTCTAATCCGAAATCTCTCATTGCCTTTTCAAGTTTCTCAGCATTTGCAGGCTCAATCTCAGAAAGTGGCATTCTAAGGTTACCCTTGCAAAATCCCATAAGTTCAACAGCCTTCTTAACTGGGATAGGGTTAACTTCACAGAAAAGAGCATCGCAAAGAGCGATTGACTTAAGCTGCATAGCACAAGCCTTCTTTACATCGCCATCAAGGTATGCCTGACATAAGTCATGAGTCTGCTTAGGTGCAATATTAGCAATAACTGAAATAACACCCTTGCCACCAAGTGACATAATAGGTACAATCTGATCGTCATTACCAGAATATAAATCTATATCATCACCACAAAGGCTCATAAGCTTTGCAGCCTGTGAAAGATTACCAGTTGCTTCCTTGATACCAACTATGTTCTCCACATTCTTTGCAAGATATGCAGCAGTCTCTGGTGATATATTAACACCTGTTCTACTTGGTACATTGTACATGATTATAGGAAGGGAAACACTATTTGCAATCGCTGTATAGTGGTTAATAAGTCCCTTCTGTGTAGCCTTGTTGTAATATGGAGTTACGATAAGAAGTCCGTCAACACCAGCCTTCTCAGCCTCCTGTGATAAATATATAGCTGTCTCAGTGCAGTTTGAACCAGTACCTGCAACAACAGGTATTCTCTTATTTACAACCTCTGCACAGAATCTAATACACTCAATATGCTCCTCGTGAGTAAGAGTTGATGACTCACCAGTAGTACCACAAACGATAATTGAATCTGTTCCATTTGCAACGTGGTACTCAATAAGATTTCTAAAGCTCTCGTAATCCACCTCTCCGTTATCTAAAAATGGTGTAACGATAGCTACTCCTGAACCTGTAAAAATTGCCATAATATAATTCCTCCTAAATAAATAATATTGGCGCAAATAATTATATAGGTATTGGTAATAAAAAAGGTTGGCACATAGAAAGTGCCAACCCGAAATAAATCCCTTATTATTCCTCTAGTAGCACTCCATCTTGCGATGACAGTCGTACAGCTCTTAACTGCAAAACCAGGAAGATAAAGCTTAGACATCCATCCACCTTCGGCAACATCCCCTTTCAACTATGTTCATCTGATCTAAGTCATCCCATAGAATACTGATGAATATCGCGCCTCTACCCATATTATTGCTTTGTAAGTAGATACATAAACCTAACTTCTAAAATTATAACACTAGGATATACATATGTCAATCTATTCTAAACATTCCATCTTGCTTACTGATACCTCATAAGCAACTTTGTTGACAATCTCATCATTGCCAACTTTCTTTTGATACTCCCTACTCTGGATACGACCCCAAACTGCCACATGCTCTCCCACAGAAAGCTTTCCTGCAAATCTGGCATTACGTCCCCAACATATACAAGGTATATAGTCTGATTTACCATAAGCTCTGTTAACTGCAAGAAGTATATCAGCAATCTCTCTACCCAGTGGTGTCATACGATATACAGGTTCCTTACATATGTAACCATCCAAATATATCTGGTTTGGTTTATTCTCTCTGTCATCAATTTCGTTAATAACCTCAATCTCCCTAACAAACACTGATAGTATAAGACGGTTCTTGTTCTCCTCATGTTTGTTGTAGGAACGAAACTGACCTTTTGCTAAAACCTTCTCACCTATATGAGAGGTCTCCACATCAAATAATCTGTCTGATACCATAAGCGGTATCACATCGTGAGCATCGCTTAATCTGCTGACAATAATATCAACCATATAAAAGCCTTCGCCAAATATCTCATGGCTGAACGTAAAGTCCGATACGATTTCTCCTGCTACTACTACTTGATTGTTGTTTAAAATTTTCTCTGTCATATTCTTCCTCCCCTTAATTTTCCGCAAATCGTAGTGTATTTTCGCGGTCGCGAACACATTTTATCCCTTGTGTGAACGCGATTATATGATATGTGTACATATAATATATATGTGGGATATGAATGGAATATGACTCATATTTTTTGCATTTGGCAAATATTCCTTCGACGTTTATTGACACTCTGTAACAAAAAAAGAACTGTCAAATGAAATAACTCTCAAAAACAGTTCTTTTCTTATTTATCAGCTTCAAACATAGCCTTTATTATACTTTTTATCTTTTCTTCGTTATCCGTAAGATTATTGTTAGACATAAAATAGTTTATTAGTCTAAACAAAATTCTTAGTTTGCCCTCATCATCACACTCATATATCTGGTTCCAAACTTCTACATCATCTCTTAATGTTCCATAAAAAAGACTATCTGCACTTATTCCAAACCTAGCCTCAACTGCCTCTGCTGTCCTTTTTGATACCGATGCCTTGCCTGTTTCCATAGCTTTATAAAGGGAAACTGAAATACTTAACTCCTCTGCCATTCTTTCTTGGGTTAAGTCAAAGCTTTTTCTTATTTGTCTTAAGCGTACTCCACTTGAGTTTGTGTTGCTATTCAAGATTGTTTTCCTCCTAAAGCAAATACTACTGCTTTGATTATAAAGTTCTATTATCTCAAAAAACAGTTATATTATTTGTACCTAAAGTCTATTTAATTTATACTTTTTCATAAAAAATAAAACTAGCATAAAATCAGCAATGCTGACTTTATACTAGTTTTTCTTTACAACCTCTGCTTCAATACTTCATATCCAATAACCGCAACAGATGTGGCTGCATTTAAGGATTCTACCTTGCCCTTCATAGGAATCTTAATTAACTCATCTGCTGTAGCACTTATCTCATCACTTAGGCCATTTCCTTCGTTGCCGATGAGAAAACCACAGGGTTTACTATAATCCTTATCAAAGAAGTTTTCCCCCTTTAGATGAGCGCCATATATAATGACTCCCTTATCCTTAAGGGTCCCTATATCTGCTGCCAAATCCTGTGACACATACACCGGAACTCTAAATATAGACCCCATTGTGGACCTAACCACCTTTGGATTATATATGTCCACAGAATCTTTGCTTAGAATAATTCCTGTAGCACCAGCTCCCTCGGCAGTTCTTATAATAGTACCCGCATTTCCAGGGTCTTGTAATCTTTCTGCAATGATTATAAAAGGTTCGTCATCACACTTATCAAGAGAAGAAATATTTTTATTACTGTACTTTCCTAAAAGGTCATCTAAAGTATATTGGTTCATCTTAACTAATGCCAATACACCCTGAGGAGTCCCTGTATCCGAAATACTATTAAATATGTTATCTGATACAACAAAGGGTTCTAGATTAAACTTATCTACAATATCCTTATTCTTCTCGTAAAAGCTATTAGATACATATATGGCATCTATACTATCTTCAGGTATCTCCTTAAACATCCTAATACCTTCCACAATATATATCCCTGCCTCATTACGTTCCTTAGATGACTTAAGAAGCTTTTTTATAAACTTTATTCTGTCGTTATTTGTTGACGTTATTTCCATTATTTTTCTCCCTCAGGAGTACGTTTTCAGCACCCCATTCATTCTTGAGACGTTCTATATATGCTGCTGATGCAAGAACCTTATATCTGTCTGCCAAACGTTTTCCAACACGAGGATTTCTAAGCTGAACCCATACCTCGGTTCTACCCGTATGCTCACGAAGCATATTTAAGAATCTTTGTTCACATTGATTATATCTGTCCTCACTATCAAAGCACACCCAGAGTTCTTTTTTCTCTGCATCTACATCAGCCTTTATCTCATCAAAGGTATATATATTAGATAAAAGAAGTTTTCCCTCTTCCTCTGTTACAGAAGCATTTCCCTTAATAAGAACCTTAGCATCCTTAACTATAAGATGCTTAAATCTCGCATAATCTCTAGGGAACACAACCACCTCTACTGTGCCATATAAATCCTCTAGAGTTATAAAAGCCATATTATCCCCATGCCTTGTGGTCTTAATAGTGATTTTCTCTATCATACCACCAAGTACATATGGTATTTTATCCATTGCACGAATAATGCCATCTTCCTCATCTGGTATAAAATCTATGGATTTAGCAGTCACCTGACTATCTATAATGTCCATATATTCATCCAGTGGGTGACCACTTATGTATATTCCCAGCATTTCCTTTTCTTTTGCAAGAAGTTCCTCCTTAGTGTATTCCTCTACGTTTGGATATTTAACCTTGAAGTCACTTTGCTCTTCTACACCTAGGAAATCTAACATGGACATCTGTCCTGACATAGAATTCTTTTTATTCTGTCCAACCTGTTCTATGATACTTGGGTAGGTCATCATCATCTGCCTTCTATTGTGGCCAAAGCTATCAAATGCACCAGCACATATAAAGCTTTCTATAGTTCTCTTGTTAGCTTCCTTGTTACTAAGACGAGTTACAAAGTCTTCTAAATCCTTAAATTCTCCGTACTCATCTATCTCTCTTCTTATTACATCTGTAACTCCTTCACCAACACTTTTAACCGCAGATTTTGACA
>JAGAKD010000123.1 GCA_017625815.1 Lachnospiraceae bacterium
ACCTCCTACCACTGGCATCATATAAGGTACGCCAAAGCTTTTTAACTCTGACAAATGTATGGCAACTATCAAAAGCCCTAATATAAAACCATACAGACCAAGAAGGGCAGATGTTATGATAATGAAAAATTTTAGCAACCTGAACACCGAAGCAAACTCTTCATTTGGAATGGAAAAGGATGCAATGGCAGTAAGTGCTACAACTATAACCACAATAGTACTGACAATTCCCGCATCAACTGCTGCTTGCCCTACAATAAGACCACCCACTACTCCTATGGTATTACCCAAAGGCCCCGGCAATCTAATTCCAGCCTCTCTAAGCAATTCAAACAAAAACTCCATAATTAAAATTTCCACCACAATAGGAAATGTAACCATTCCCCTTGCAGCTGCTATTGCATAAAGAAGCTTTGTGGGAAGCATTTCACTGTGGTACACAGTTATAGCTATATAAAGACCAGGTAGAGTTATAGCAAGAAATGCCGCAACATACCTAAGTATTCTGGCAAAAGTTCCAACTGCCCATCTATTGTAATAATCGTCTGAAGCTTGAAGAAGCATATTGAAATTGCTAGGTGCAAGTATCACCTCAGGAGAGTTGTCAAAGACCACAGCAACTCGACCCTCTATAATTCCTGCCGCCACCTTATCAGGTCTAGTAGTTGCTTGAAAAACAGGAAATGGGGAATACCAATTATCCTCCAATAGATGTTCTGCCATACCACTATCAAATATTCCATCTATATCATATTTATCTATACGATCCTTTATTTCCTGCACCAGTGATGGATTTGCCAAATCCTCCATATAAATAACCGCATAATCTGTTCTGGTTCGTTGTCCCATGGTGCCTTGTTCTACTCTTAGCTTTGCATCTCTAATTCTTCTTCTAATAAGAGCAGTGCTAAATCTAAATCCCTCGTTAAAGCTATCCTTTGGCCCTCGCATACCAGCTTCACTATCATTTTCACTTATACTTCTTAGAGGATATTTTTTTGTTGATACTATAAGTGCTTCCTTATATCCATCTACAAAAATTGCCGTATCTCCTTTTAGCACCGAGCCTATAGCTAAATCAAAGGACTCCTCTCTTTTTATATCAACAGAATGAGCCTCTCTGCACAAAATAGACTCCCACAAGCTTCTCCCATCAGTTCCACGCCATTCATAAGTAATAGGCTTTACGATACTATCCTCAATCTGTACTGCATTCACTAAACCGTCCACATATATAAGATGCATTCTCGTAGAACCCTGTTCTCGCTCAAGCAAAAATGTCTTTTGAACAATATCTCCACACTTCTCAAAAAGTTTATTTAGTACATATACATTTTCATCAAGATATTTGCTTATAGGTACAACTAGCTTATTGTCCTCATCATACCAGCTGGATATATCCTTCATAATAAAAAACCTCACACTATAAACTAATTCTTAGTTTGTGCAAGGTTTTTTATATTATGCATTATAAAATTACATCTGATTGCCCATAGTTACGTTTCTAATAACTATCTGCTCCTGATTATAGATATGCTCCTCCATAATCTTTTGAGCTGTTTCTGCGTCTCCTTTTAAGATTGCCATTGTAATCAAGTCGTGCTCTCTTATCAAATTGTCGTGATAAGAAAAGTCTTTTACGTACTCTACTCGATATCTATATACCTGCTCTCTTAAATTTTGAGCGGTATTAATAAGCTTCTGATTCTTAGACGCCTTATATATAACGTTATGAAAATCCTCATCACCCTGAACGATGGCCGGAACTAATTTTGAATTAATAGCTTCCTTAAAAGCCATACATTTAGCCTTTAATTCTTCCTTTCCCTCTTCGTCAATTCGCTCACAGGCAAGCTTTACAGAAAGAGACTCCAATGCCATGCGAACCTCTAAGGCATCTTTTAAATCCTTAACAGTTATATTAGCTACCTCGGCTCCCTTTCTAGGTATCATAACCACCAAGCCTTCAAGCTCAAGCATTCGAATTGCCTCTCTAACTGGAGTTCTACTAACACCAAGCTTATTTGCAAGAGTTACCTCCATAAGTCGCTCCCCAGGATGAAATTCACCCTGAATAATTGCATTTCTAAGGGTATTAAAAACAACCTCTCGAAGTGGGAGGTATTCATCAAGCTTCAAATCTAGTTTCATAGGCTTTCCTCCTTATGCTTATTCCGATACTGGTACTGTTACAAAAATCTCTTTTGAAACGCCAAGGCTGCGAATATGCTCTGCTGCCATTTTTGCTACTTCTTCATCGTCAAAGATTCCAAATACTGTAGGACCACTTCCACTCATAATAGCATTCATCGCACCTTTTTCCTTCATAGCTTTCTTAATTGTTTCAATCTCTGGGTGCATATGAACTGTAACCGTTTCTAGTACATTTTCCATACGACTAGCAACGCCTGATAAATCACTTATTTTAAGGGCTTCTATCATACCGTCAACATCTGGATGCTTCTCTAATTCATTGGCGTTAAGGTTTGTGTATACCATCTTTGTACTAACTGAAATTGGCGGTTTAACAACTAACACATAGCAATCCTTAAGTGGTTCAACTGGTGTAAGTACCTCTCCAATACCCTCTGATAAGGCAGTTTTTGCCATAACACAATAGGGTACATCAGCACCTAGCTTAACACCTAACTCCATAAGCTTTTTAGTATCCGCTCCCAAATTAAAGAGTTCATTTATAGCGTGTAAAGTAGCTGCACAATCAGTACTGCCACCTGCCATACCTGCCTCTACCGGAATATTTTTTGTTAAATGTATATCTATCTCTGCCTCGATTCCATACTCATCAAACATAAGCTCTACTGCTTTGTAGATTAGGTTTCTGCTGTCTGTAGGAATACCCTCTTTATTTGTGGTGATAGTAATTTTTCTATTGGATGGTTGAGTGCCATTTTCATATACAGAAAATGTAAGCTCATCATATATATCAAGATTTTGCATTATCATCTTAACTTCGTGATATCCATCTTCTCGTCTTCTTAGAACGTCAAGGGCAAGATTAACCTTTGCATATGCTTTTTTTGTAATAGTTCGCACTTTTTATACCTCCCTTGGGTGTATATTGTATACAATTATTGTATACAAAAAAAATTTTTTATTCAAGTGTTAATTATATCTATAAACTTTCCGATATATAGTATACAATAACTAGACAACTCTACATTTATAATGGTATTATATATGTAGAATTATTATAACCAAGGAGGGTATCAGATATGGAATTAAACGGAATTAATTCAACTTCATACACACCATCTGCTTATACCGCTACTTCTACTAAGCCAGTTAACAAGGTAGAGGGTGCTGTAACAGAGGAAGCTGCCGCTGTGTATGAGAAGTCAGAAGCTACTACCAACAAAGCTACTTATGGCAAAACTAATCCAAAGGTAGACCAGGCTACTATTGACAAGCTTAAGGCAGATGCAGAAGCACGTTTTGCCAGCCTCGCTTCTTTAGTTGATAAGCTTTTAACTAAGCAGGGCGAGACTTATCAGTTCGCAACATTAAGCGATCTTATGACTGCTGTTAAGGACGGTAAGGTTGCCGTTGATCCAGAAGTAGTTGCGCAGGCTAAGAAGGATGTTGCAGAGGATGGTTACTGGGGAGTAGAGCAGACAGCTGGACGTATAGTTGATTTTGCTAAGGCACTCACTGGCGGAGACCCATCAAAGGTTGAAGAAATGAGAAAAGCTATCGAAAAGGGCTTTGGCTCAGCTAAGGATACTTGGGGCGACGAATTACCAGAGATTTCCCAGAACACATATAACAGAGTAAATGAACTCTTAGATGAGTGGGCAACAGAAGCCACTCAGCAGTAATTACATACTTAGAATTTAATGGAGCCACCCCGTATGGTCGCTATTCAGTGACGCGGGGTGGCTTTTTGCATTATGACTTTACTATAATCAGTCTATCTCCCTCTCTTATGTTATCGCTCTCAAGATTATTTATAGACCGTATAGACTCTGTTGTAGCATAATATTTTCTAGCAATGGACCAGATGGTATCTCCCTGTTTTACAATGTAGCCTACTATTCCTGGCATAGAAGCTTTCTTTTCATAGTCGATAGGTACCATCTTCATATCTGTAATTACCTCTGTGGTTTGGCGAGAGAAAACTGATATTCCCAGATTTATCTGAGCTTTTATCTCCACCTCTTCGCTATTTAGCATTGTGGCGCTAAGCTGGTCTAGGCTTGGAATAATTCTAATAGAATCATCTGTACCAGAAGTAATGCTATCAACTGCATATTCAAAAGGAATTACAAGTTCCATGCAGTTAATTGGGTCTTCACCGGATGATATATATAATACATTTGTTTTCACAACTCCTGATATATGTATCTTATCATTTTCTACTCCTACATCATCCACATCTACGCTACCATACACGTGACATATTTGTAAAAGCTTCGCCTGTTCATTTGCCAAACGTTTTCTATGACTAATCTTGGTCTTTGCCTGGTTTCTTAGTAGCAAATTCTCATAACAAAAATCTGTGGTTTCTGGCAGGATTTCAACCTGAGGAGAAAACATATCATTTAAGATATCTATTTCCTGTTCCTCATACATCTTAATATTCATATCCATATTGTATTCAACAGCAATTACTCTGTCCTCACCGTCGCCATCTGCTCTCACAGATACATCACCTTTTCCAAGAAATGCATCCACCTCTGATATCATTCCCTCCTTAGCACCCATACACTCTAACTCTCTTGTTATGGTTCGCACAGAGAAAAGATATTGAATTGGCAAATGCTCCTCTTGACCCTTATAAACTACAAATATTTCAACTTCCCCCCGTATACTAAGTTTATTATCTAGCGGCTTAGTTTCAATATTTCTAAGCTCTACGGAAGACCACATAATACACTTTATATTAGGCTTGTTTTGAGGTATTTCAATTTCTTCCTTAATCTTGCACACGTCTCTTTTGGAAATAACTGTGTCAGTGGATACAATTTTTTTATACTGACATTCTATGCCCTGGCCATTTTCAAGGTCTGTTGTTGCATTAACCTTTACATCTTCATAAACACAGACAGCATTTCCAATAAGACCTCTAACCTCTAGCTTTCTGGAATTAATAACACTAACTGTAATATCCTCTAATCGACATTGGCTATCTGCCTGGTTGTTTCTGTTTATACCGTCTACATTTACCAGATCCTCAAAAGGGATGTTCCCCTCATATACTTCTATGTCTGCCTTATCACTTATGGTTTTATATAGAACCTTAAAGAATACTTCTCCCACAACCTTTACCTTGTTATCCTCGGAAACCACCTCGTCCACAACTATGTAACCATCTTTTGCGATGATTTTTTCTATATCATCCTTTGTGTCTGGAATATTGAAATCCTCGTCTATAGTTAGCTGGGAGTACTTTGAAGCCTTCAACACGCTTGTATGTATATCTTTTCTACAAAAATCCATAAAACCTCCACCTATTCATATATATTCTGTGTGCCTATGTTTTAAAATATATTCCACAAAATACATTTTATGCACTTTAATCTATATCAAAAACTACGGGCAAATCATATTTTTCACACTTTAATACTATGTACGGATACATAGACGGCTCCCCTGTTACACTTCCGTCTGTTGGACTGTTTTCCTCGGTTATTAAATTGGTTTCCACATATATGGCATTATCCGTCAAATATAAATCTTCTACTACTACATTTAAATTTTGTTTGCTATGTTCACCATAACCAATAGCAATATACATATAATCATTATTGATATAGCTAAGTTTAAATATTTTTCCTTTTTTCTCCTCAATTATCTCTATAAGCTCCTCTGGCATACGGGTCTTGTCACACACCGTAAAATCAATATCCTTCTTAATTGCCTCTTCCTTTTTTCCGCAACCCACAAGCAAAAAGACAAGCATCAGCAATAATGCTGCCATAATTAGTTTGATTTTTTTCATACTATCTCCCATAATATTTAACCTTACTAATTATTATGCTTGCCTTTTATATAAAATTCTTCATATTGTTATCTTTTTACATATATTTCTTTGCGGCAATTCTTCAAATTATCCCTACATATTCTAAAAGGATTTATCAATGAATGGTATAGCCCTGTGAATATAGGTAACATCCTGTTCTTCATCATAGGTAAATGCAATATTTACATTAACCTTTTCATCACCCTGAAACACATATTGGTCTATGTTAGAGCTATATCCATAACAAGAAGAAACTCCATCAAAGGAAACAAGTTCTACTTGACTGGCGTCCATACTTTCTAAAAACTGAGATATCTCTTGTTTCATTTCCTGTTCTGACATCTCCCCTGGATGCTGACTACAAGTATATACATTTGTGTTAGCATCCATACCCAAATCCTCATAAAGTTCTTCAAGCTCTTCTACATAGGTATCAGCCATTGAACAGGCATTTCCCTTCAAATCTATTTCTATCATAATATAGTTTTCGTTTACTAATTCTTTGTACTTGTTTTCTTCCACGAGAGATATTACCTTAATTTTAGTATCTGCATGTTTACCATATTTCTTTAGTTCCAAAGTATGATTATCTCCGTCTACTCTTTGGTTAAGCTCATATCCTGATGTAACTCCTAGCTCTCCAGCTATATTTCTAACAATCAATACCCTTGCTTCGTCAGAGAGCACATCATCGCTATAATGAGCATATGCCTTTACACTACTTTCTGTGAGGTTATTCACCCCATCACTCATAGCCTGCTCCACCATTTTTTCCTCTCTATTTATGGAGTGACTAATAAATAATTGAATAAGTGCCGCTGCCCAAATAAGTACTAATACATATATTTTTGATTTACTGCTCATAATTTACCTCTCTTATATTTTTTTAGGAAAAACATTCCCTTAATTACATGAGAATTATTGCCATAAAAATTAAATGCTATACACTAAAAAATACTCTTGTTTACTTTCACACTTTAACGTGATATACTATTTGTAATTTAAAATAATCTAGACTTTAGACATATTGTCACTATGCAAATAATATAAAAACACTTATATAGAAAGAAGGGATTATGATGACAGTTGGTGTAGTTGGTCTTGGACTAATTGGTGGCTCCTTCGCCAGAGCTTATAGCGAACATGGAGATTATCGTGTTCTTGCATACGACATAAATCAGAACACTATGAATTGTGCATATGATATGAATATTATAGATGGTGAGCTTAATCAAAAGAGTATTCCAGAGTGCGATTTGATTTTAGTGGCTTTATATCCTGAAGCTTCCGTGAAATATATCAAAGAAAACGCACCATACTTTACTAGCAAAACCCTTGTTATTGATTGCTGTGGAGTTAAACAGTTTGTCTGCGATGCTTGTTTTCCTATTGCAAAGGAATATGGCTTTACCTTCGTAGGTGGACACCCTATGGCTGGTAGACATTTTTCTGGACTTGAATATAGTACAAAAACCATGTACAACGGTGCATCTATGGTTTTGGTTCCAGAAGATTTGTCCGATGAAGAAACTATAGAAAAAGCAAAAAAACTTCTTTCTCCTATCCACTTTGGCAAGTTCACTATATGTGATGCCAAAAGACACGACGCTATGATTGCATTTACATCACAGATGGCTCACGTAGTATCTAATGCCTATGTCAAAAGTCCTACAGCTAAAAATCACGATGGATTTTCTGCTGGTAGCTACAAGGATTTGACCAGAGTTGCCTGGTTAAATGAAACTATGTGGACAGAGCTTTTCTTGGAAAACAGAGATTGCTTAATTGAAGAGCTTGATTACTTCATAAAATCTCTTACAGAATACAAGGTAGCTATGGAGAATAAGGATGCTATCACTTTAAAACAGCTTCTTGCAGATGGAAAAAAATGTAAAGAAGACATAGATGGAATAAATTAATGATATAAGCATATTTACCATTTTATTTTACTTGACATTTTTCATTTTCAGTTCTACAATCAGTTTTAGTTAAATATTTTATCAGCTATGAACAGACGAGTACCATAGAAACGGTCTACAGAGAGAATTCCACTACCCGCTGAGAGAGAATTTAGAATACGCTTATGGGAAAACTACCTGGGAGCTGCTTATACAAAATATAAGCCGTTGATTACGTTACAATCTTAAAGAAGTGTCATTTGATTTTTTCAAATGGAACTAGGGTGGAACCGCGATTTATCGTCCCTAGCGTTTTATGCGCTAGGGACTTTTTTATATTGTTTCTGGCGAATGCCCACGACCAACTGCGTTAGCAGGAGGTACACTGCGAAAAAAGAAAAACAGAAAGGAAGTAAAACTATGATTATCACATTAAAAGACGGATCATCAAAAGAGTACGCTCAGCCAATGAGTGCTTACGACATAGCTGCTGATATCAGCGAGGGTCTTGCACGTATGGCTTGTGCCGCAGAGATTAACGGAGAAGTATGTGACCTTAGAACTATTGTTGATAAGGACTCTACTCTTAATATTTTCACATTCAATGATGAGGAAGGTAAAAAGACCTTCTGGCATACTGCAAGCCACATTTTAGCTCAGGCTGTTAAGCACATTTTTCCAGATGCAAAATGCGCTATCGGACCAGCTATTGACAATGGATTTTACTATGATTTCGATATGCCTTCTCTTAGTCGTGAGGATTTAGACAAGATCGAGGCTGAGATGAAGAAGATCGTTAAGGAGGGTTCTGATGTTACTGCATTTACCCTTCCTAGAGCTGAGGCGATTAAGCTTATGGAGGAAAAGGATGAGCCTTACAAGGTTGAGCTTATCAACGACCTTCCAGAAGATGCTACTATTAGCTTCTACACTATGGGTGATTTTACTGACCTTTGTGCAGGTCCTCACCTTATGAATACAAAATCTGTTAAATTCTTCAAGTTAACTTCATCTTCAGGTGCTTACTGGAGAGGTAACTCAGATAACAAGATGCTTACTCGTATTTACGGTACTGCATTTACTAAGAAGGCTGACCTTGAGGAAAGACTTGAATTCTTAGAGAACATTAAGCTTCGTGACCACAACAAGCTTGGTCGTGAGCTTGAGCTTTTTACAACTGTTGATGTTATCGGTCAGGGACTTCCACTTCTTATGCCAAAGGGAGTTCAGATTATCCAGACTCTTCAGAGATGGAT
>JAGAKD010000124.1 GCA_017625815.1 Lachnospiraceae bacterium
GTGATTGCGAGTTTCTAAAACACGGGGCTTATAAGATATCGCAAGTATTCTCTAATAGATATTTCAAAATCTCTTAAACTAGACTAAAAAACTTTCTTATATGTTTATATCACCATCAGCATCTCAGACATATACCACGCGATGTATTCATCGAAAGCGCTTCGTCAATGATATTGCAAGAAAATCTCTTAAAAATCAGAAATAAATTCCCCAGGTTTTGAATATATAGAAAAGCATACCTTTTTTAGTTAGGAGGCTTTTTATTTCTTGATGGTTATTGAGTCTGCCCATTTGAAGATGTCGTCTTTGTATTTGTCGTAATCCTTAGTCTTGCAGGTGAATTCGCAAATCCAGTAGGAGTTAGAACCTTCAAACATACAGTGGATGTAAGTGTAATTAGCACCTGAAACAGTCTTGGTGTTAGTGAAGTAATAGTAATCACCACGCTGTATTAAATCACTTGGATTAACGCCGTTGAGGACAACAATCTCATGACAATAATCTTTAAGTGTATTAATCTCATAGCCTGCATATTCAAGAACTTCATCAGTCTCTTCTCTAGCTGTAAATGCAACGTGCTCGGCAGTGTAATATGCATCAAACATATCCATGGTCTTTTCTTCGAATTCATCGGTAAGAGTGATAGTTAAATCACCATGAGTAAAGTTCTTTGGATTAGGTCCACAACCACACAGTCCAAGAAGAACTCCCATCAATAATGTAAGTATTAATAATTTATAGTTTTTTTTGAATTTCATAAATCGTCCTCCTTATAGGTTGTTTTTGCGAGCATATTCTTTGGCTGCTTCGATTTCGGCTTGCTTTTTAGCTTCGTCTTCGGCAGCTTCTCTGTTAAGTCTATCCATAATCTCTTGTGCACGTCTTAAAGCTTCGTCGGATGCAGTAGGTGTCTCTTCCTGGACAGCAGGTTGAGCTTCTTCTCTGTGTGCCATGCCCTCAGAAATATATTGGGAAATATCTCTTTGAGTTGACTTTAAGATGGAATTAAGTCTATCCTGTTCAGCTGCTTTTTGACGAGCAGCCTCGATCTCAGCTTGCTTTTTAGCTTCGTCTTCGGCAGCTTCCCTGTTAAGTCTATCCATAATCTCTTTAGCTCTAGCAGCAGCATCCTCTGCGGATTCCCCTGTATTAGATGGGTTATCATTACTAGAAGTAGTGTTGTTAGTTGGGGCAACAGAAACAGTGTCTTTTGCAGTAGTGTCTTCAAGGCTAATCTCAGCTTCAGTATCACTGATTTGCTTGGTCATCTGGCTTGCTAGCTGTTGTTGCTGCTTCTCCTCAGGAGGAATATAGTATGGTTCTTTTTCAGCAGGCCAATAGCCATGATGAGTTAATTTATAAACTGGTTTATAAATAACGCACCACCATTTGTATACGGTTTGTTTAGCTTTATAAAAAAAGTTATCGTACATAAAATCCTCCTATAAAATTGTGCAATACGCATATATATTATAATAACATTTTTGCATATTTATTTAAAGTAAAAAACAAAAATATATGTAAAAAAATATGAGAAAAAACCTTAATCAAAAGATAATTTATTTGATTTTATTTGGGTAAGTGCTATACTGTAGGGGTATACTTATAAATAGATTTAACACACAGTTAAAATATACCATATGTAGATATAATGAAACTGTGTTAATATAAGTACATCAGCGGGGAATGTTTTAGAACAGGGTGAAATTTTTTCGTTTGGGAAGAAAGGACATTATTATGAGAAAGACTAAAATTGTTTGTACAATGGGACCAGCTACTGAGAGCGAGGATATCCTAAGAAGATTGATTGAGGAAGGCATGAATGTTGCCAGACTTAATTTTTCTCATGGAACTCATGAAGAACAAAAGCACCGCATGGACATGATAAAGAAGCTTAGAAAAGAGATGGATAAGCCAATCGCTATCTTGCTTGACACTAAGGGACCAGAGATAAGAACTAGAGATTTTGAAGGTGGAAAGGTACAGGTTAAGGAAGGCCAGACCTTTACACTTACAACTAGAGATATTTTAGGAGATAGCACTATATCTTCTATAACATACAAGGATTTGTATAAGGATGTTGAGATTGGAACTAGAATACTTGTAGACGATGGACTTATCGAGATGGAGGTTAAGGCTATCAACGATGAGGATATTATCTGTCTTGTTAAGAATGATGGATATATTTCAAATCACAAGGGTATCAATGTACCAGGAATACATCTTAATATGCCATATATGAGTCAAAAAGATATTGATGACATTCTTTTTGGTATAAAAGAGGATGTTGATTTTATCGCAGCTTCATTTGTAAGAAGTGCAAAAGATGTTCTCGAGATAAGACAGCTTCTTGACGAGAATGGCGGAAAAAATATCAACATTATTTCCAAGATTGAGAATGCAGAAGGCGTTAAGCATATTGATGATATAATTTATGTTTCAGATGGTATTATGGTTGCTCGTGGAGATATGGGTGTTGAGATACCGGGAGAAGAAGTTCCAGTCATCCAGAAGATGATTATTCGTAAGGTTTACTATGCTGGTAAGCAGGTTATTACTGCTACTCAGATGCTTGACTCTATGATGAAGAATCCAAGACCAACTAGAGCTGAGACTACAGATGTTGCCAATGCTATTTATGATGGTACAAGTGCTATTATGCTTTCTGGTGAAACTGCGGCAGGTCTTTATCCAGTTGAGTCAGTACAGACTATGGTTAGAATTGCAGAGAGAACGGAGCAGGATATCGATTACAATAAGAGATTTTCACATTATGAGAGACATGCTAATCGTAATGTAACAGACGCTGTATGTCACGCTACTTGTACAACTGCTAACGACCTTAATGCTAGTGCTATTGTAACTGTAACTAAATCTGGAACATCAGCTAGAAATATTTCAAAATATAGACCAGCTTGTCCGATTATTGCAGGAACAACAAGTGACAAAGTATGTAGACAGCTTAATATGTCTTGGGGTGTTACACCTGTACATCTTGAAGAAAAGAACGAGATATTTGAGCTTTTTGATCATGCAGTAGAAGCAAGTAAAGATAGTGGAATGTTAAAGCCAGGAGAAACAGTTGTTGTAACAGCAGGTGTGCCTCTTGGAGTATCATGAAATACCAATATGATAAAGGTTCAGGTAGTGGAGTAATATATGTATTTAACCTATGAAGATATAAAGAAAAATGAAACAATAAACACCTATATTAGACAGGCTGATGAGACTTTAAAGGCTCTTGGCTTTACGGAGCATAGCTTTGCCCATGTTTGTAAAGTAGCGGAAACAGCAGGAACTATTCTTTCAGAGCTGGGCTATGATGAGAGAACTGTAGAGCTTGGTAAAATTGCTGGATATATGCATGATATTGGCAATGTGGTAAATCGTATTGACCATGCACAAAGTGGTGCAGTTATGTCTTTTAGGATATTAGATAAGATAGGGGCAAATGACGAGGATATAGCTGTTATCGTGGCTGCTATAGGTAACCATGACGAGTCTACAGCATTTCCGGTGAACCCTGTTGCTGCTGCGCTTATTATTGCGGATAAGTCTGATGTTAGAGAAACAAGAGTTAGAGATAGTGCAGATATCAGTGTGGATATACATGACAGAGTTAATTATGCTGTTAAGAAACAGCACTTGATGATAGATAAGGATAAAAAGCAGATTACGCTTTCCTTGGAGATTGATACAGCTATTAGTAAGGCTATGGAATATTTTGAGATATTCCTTGGTCGTATGAAGCTTTGTAAAAAGGCAGCAGAGAAGTTAGGCTGCGAATTCAAACTTAGCATCAATCATCAGGATATGGTTTAATAATGATTTTACGTGATTAGGATATTTCTTATTAGATAGATTACTTTACAAGAAAAGAGGGACTACAATGTACAATCCAAAGTCATTAAAGGCAGAGGAATTCATAAGTGATGAGGAAATTTTAGATACTCTTGCCTATGCAGATGCAAACAAAGATAATATGGAACTCATTAACTCTATATTGGAAAAAGCTAGGGAAAGAAAAGGACTTTCACACAGGGAAGCCTCTGTGCTTCTTGCCTGCGAGGATGAGGAAAAGGTTCAGGAAATGTATGCTCTGGCTGAGCAGATTAAGAAGGATTTTTACGGCAATCGAATAGTTATGTTTGCCCCTCTTTACCTTTCTAATTATTGTATTAATGGCTGTGTATATTGTCCGTACCATATTAAGAACAAGCATATTGCAAGAAAGAAGCTTACTCAAGAGGAGATAGTTAAAGAGGTTACTGCTCTTCAAGATATGGGACATAAGCGTCTTGCTCTTGAGGCAGGAGAGGACCCTAAGAACAACCCTATTGAATACATTTTAGAATGCATAAAAACTATATACAGTATCAAGCATAAAAATGGAGCTATTAGACGTGTAAACGTTAATATAGCAGCTACAACCGTAGAAGAATATAGAATGCTTAAGGAAGCTGGAATAGGTACATATATTTTGTTCCAGGAAACCTACAACAAGAAAAGCTATGAAGAATTACACCCATATGGACCAAAGAGCAACTATGCATACCACACGGAGGCTATGGATAGAGCTATGGAGGGTGGCATAGATGATGTAGGCTTGGGTGTGCTTTTCGGACTTGAGTTATACAGATATGAGTTTGCAGGTTTGCTTATGCATGCAGAGCATCTTGAGGCAGTTCATGGAGTTGGACCACATACCATCAGTGTTCCTAGACTTAAAAGGGCGGATGATATAGATCCAGATACCTTTGACAATGGTATAGATGACGAAACCTTTGCTAAGATATGTGCCCTTATCCGTATAAGTGTGCCTTATACTGGTATGATTATATCCACTAGAGAGAGTCAGGCTGTGAGAGAAAAGGTGATTAAGCTTGGAGTTTCACAGATAAGTGGTGCATCTAGAACTAGTGTAGGTGGTTATTGTGAGGAAGAACCAGAGGAAGAGAATTCAGAGCAGTTTGACGTAAGCGATAAAAGAACCTTGGATGAGGTTGTAAAGTGGCTTATGGAGATGGGATATATTCCTAGCTTTTGTACAGCTTGTTACCGCGAAGGACGAACTGGAGATAGATTTATGAGCCTTTGCAAGTCAGGACAGATACAGAATTGCTGTCACCCTAATGCTCTTATGACCTTGAAGGAATACCTTATGGATTATGCTTCGGAGGACACAAAGGCTATAGGTGAGGCTCTTATTGAGGCAGAGTTAAATAACATTCCAAAAGAAAAGGTTAGAGAGATATGCAAGGAGAATCTAGCTAAGATAGAAGAGGGAATTCGTGATTTTAGATTCTAACTTTTTAGGAAGATTATTGTAAATTTAACCATAGTATGGTAATTTATTTATATAATGTACAAGGGAGGTATTCTTATTATGGCAGATAAGGAAAAAGAGATGCTTGAGGACATCAAGGACGAAGAATTAAAAGAAGATATTGAAGAATATATTGAAGAGGATTACGATGAGGAGGGCTATGCAGAGCACGAGTTTTCTCTCTTTGATAATCCGTTAGAAGTTGCGGCTGTTGCATTTATGGCTATCTTCTTCATATTCAAGGTATGGAACTTTGTTGAAATATTTGACACATTTGTTGATTTTATGGCTATGGTTGAGTATTTCCTCGGTGTTTTTGCTGACCTTGTTCCAGCAGTTGTATTACTTGTTGGCTGTGAGATTTACGAAAAGGTGGAGAACCTTGAGTACAACTTAAAGATTAATTCTTTCTATATGGCTAAGTACCACGAGGACACTTTAGAGGTTCTTGGAGAGTATGATGAGTACGACGAGGAAGAAGAGATAGAAGAATAATTATGTCGTTTTGAAGGGAATATTTCGGGGTATTCCCTTCAATTTATTTATGGGGATATTGGTATAATGGAGGGGTATAATGACAATTGTGTGGTATTTTTTAATGATACTTTCTCTCATGTTTGGTTCGTATAGTACAGGACAAGATATATACATTGAACATATTAATGAGCAGGATAAGGAGATAAGTATAGATATAGATGAACCGGAAAAACCAGCCATAGAAAGAGTTGCGCTTATAGGAGATGTGGATGAATGTGATATAACCAACACCTACCATATTGATTATATGTCAAATGGAGTTGTAGGTCAGGAAGGCGTGCCTATCAAGGTGGAGCTTCCAAGGGGCAAGGAAGATGAATTTTTGATGCTAGTATTTTGCTATGATGAGGACAAGCTTGGCTGCGATGAGGGAAGTCTTGGGATTTTGTATTATGACGTAGAAAATCAGTGGTATGATACAGTTGAGAGCTCTGTTGATAGGGAAAACAATCAGGTCAAAGTGGTTGTGGAAAAAGAAGGCACATATATTCTGGAGGATATGGGTACTTGGGTGGCTGTGTGGACTGGAAATTATGATTATGAAGATGAGAACACCATGAAGGAACCAGAGTGTCATTGGCATGACGTATTTTATTATGAGGACATAGAAGCTCTGGCAGATACATCCATATATGATGGTTCTGGAGAATATCACATTACCAATATAAATGAACTGGCTGGATTGGTGAAGCTGGTAAATGAGGGAGAGGATTTCCTGGGGTGCGTTTTTTACTTAGAAAGCGATATAGATTTATCGGGATATAATTGGGTGCCTATAGGGTGGTCTTATCCGGCTGATAATGGATACTATGGTAAAGATTTTCCTTTTGATGGAGTTTTCTATGGTAACGGTCATATTATAAGTAATGCATATATCTCCTATCCAGATTGGAGCAATATTGGCTTTTTTGGAAGAACAACCCATGGGTTTGAGGTTCACGATTTAAACATTATAGATTGTTATATTGAAGGACGATATTATGTGGGTGGATTAATTGGAGACAATATTAATCAGGGTATTACCTGTGATGTGACTAACTGTATCGTAACCGGTATAGTTAAAGGTGCAAGTACCTTTGGTGCTATTCTTGGCTCTAGTGCATATATGAGAGTGGAAAATTGCTATGCCATCATGGAAGAAGGTGGCGCAGATGTTCTCTGCGGAGATCTGCGTGGGGGTGAAACCATAAACTGTCATTTGAACGATGAAAAGGCTAGTGAGGCGCTTACTCTAATATATCAGGAGACAGGAAGCGCATCCGAAAAAATAATTCTCAATAAGCAGAATTTTAGATTAACAGGATAAGCTCTTTATTTGGTCTTACACCTCGATTTCGAAACAAATAGTTCTTTCTTTTTTTTCGTTGAAATCATTATAAAGATATATTTTTCCATCATAGCTATCCACAAGGTTTTTAAGCTTATATAATCCGAGACCTCGGGGTGAGCCCTTTTGCTTTTGCGACTTTGTGGTATAGCCCTTGGAAAAAAGATTATGTCTATGTTCCAATGTCAAAATATCGCCCTTATTTTCAGTCTTAAAAAAAATCTTTGAATCATAACTGTTTAGTGTAAAAGTAATTTCCTCTGTAGGAGATGCTTCAAGAGCATTGTCTATAAGGATACTAAGCATGTCAATCAAGTCATATTCTTTCACGTTGGTTGTTAAATTATAATTGATTATATTTATATGGATAGGTGGTTCTTTTTTTTCGGCATCCTGAGCAACTTTGTACAAGAAACCAGCAACTAATTTTAGATTAATTTTAAGCAAGTGAGAAAACTTCGTAGAGGTGGTTAAATAGTCAGAGTACGAATTTAACTCATTGACAAGAGATGCATAATCCGGGCAACTCAGTGGCAACATCTTAATGGATTGTATCTCATTGTCAAAATCATGCTGCCTTATTCTTATAGCAGAGATAAGCTCTTCGACTATGGGAATGTATTGTGTATAACAGTATAGTTGTTTGTCTTTTTTTGTAATTTCTTGTTGTTTTTTGTAGAGTTCCAAGGAAGAAATGACCATTACTACAAATGGGATAGCAAATAGTATGAAATTCTCAAAAAACATAGAGGTACTGCTTTTTAATGTTAAAACAGTAATTACAGATATTAAAAATAAATTTGTAATAATATATTTTATAATGATAGATTTGCTTTCTATAAATAAATATAGTTTATAAACGGGAGCAAATCTATAAATAATAAGTTCTATAAGAATCGTAATAAATGAACCAAGATATATAAATGTATCTGAGTGAATAGTTTTAGAAACTGGATTAAAAAATAGTAGTATACAAAGTTGTATGATGACACAAAAAGTATAACTTAAAAAATATAAATATATGCTATTTAAGAATTGTTTTTTAAATAGCATCATAACAATTATTATGTCTATGGCATAGGAAATTATATGTAAGGAAATGATGGATGGAACAAATAAGTTTATAAGAGATTTGAGTATAAATATAGGGATTATTGGAAGGATTTTTTTTAGGTTTTCTGTGATTTTTGTGTTTGAAAAAGATGAACCTAAAATCAATATTATTGTTAAAAAATCAATGACAATTGTTAACAATTCTTTTGAAAAATCATGCATTTTTGAGTATTGCTCCTTCCACATTTGATTTGTAATTTCTGCCTACAGGGATTTTTGCATCATGTAAAAATATTATACCTGTGGCTTTGTCGTAAATTTGTATATATAGTGGGTTAACATAGTAGCTTTTATGACAACGTACAAGTTGCTTGATAAGAGTATTGTTGGATGATTTGAAGTATGTGTTAGTTGTACTTACAGTGCCCTTTTTAGTAAAAAGGTAATAATTGTGATGTTCTATTTTAATGTATAAAAGATCCAGAATAGATAATTTAGTATATATGCCGTTTATGTCCTTTACATTAAAAAGCAGATGCTGACAATCGGGTTGTCTTGTTATAGAACTGATAATATTAATTACGTCGCAATTGTTATATGGCTTGGTGATGTATCCAAAACAGTGTAAGTTATTGACCGCCTGATAAATTTTATCAGGTAGAGCGGTTATAAATATAATAGGTGTATGTAGATGTTGTTCCTTTGCCCTGATTTTTTCTGCGAGTAGTAGACCGTTTTCTTCACACTTATCTGAATCTAATTGTATATCCAATATAAACAAATTAAAAAATTCATCCTGGCATAGTTGTAATGCTGAATCATAGTCAGAAGCAATAGAAATATTTGTGTTATGAAAAGAAGATGATATTAATTTTTTTAAAGCGTTTCTTTGTGCTAAATTATCTTCGACGAGAAGTATGTTCAACATATGTAGCCCCCCATAAATATGTATATATGATAGTTCATTATATAAAATAATCCGGATTTTAACAATATAATAATTGTTAAGAAATGTCGTTTGGGTCGTTTCACGCGTCGTTTGGGAAAGTTTTAGGTGAAGCTATTGAAAAAAATTACTTTTAGATTTATGTTAAGGATGGAAGAAGGAGTTATACAAAAATAATAAATATGGATTGTTTAAATGAAAAAATAGCTTTGTTATATACTAAAAAATATTGTGCTGGGTATGAAGAAAGTGTTCAAGAAGAATATTCACAAAAAATAATTTTTTCTATAGTAGCGATTTTATCGCAGACAGAGAAATTGCTGCTAGTTATGATACCTTTTTGTATGATTGGCAGATTTGTTGAATATTTGGTGCTGTTGTTAACATTATTTTTATCTAGAGTGTATATGGGAGGGGTGCATAAAAATAGTTTTTTAGCATGTTTAATACATACACAAATAATTTTTTTCTTGGCGTTTTTTGGTGGAAGTTATATAAGTACAAATATAGTAAATGTAATATTGATATTTATCATAGAAATAATGATTATTCTTATGTGGGCTCCTATTCCATCGAAAGTTAAACCGTTTTATAGCAAAAAAAGAAAGAAACATATCAAAAAAAGAGGTATATATGCAACAATTGTACTAGGAGTCAGTAGCTTTTTTTTGTGGCGATATATATCCTACATATGCAGTATGCTCATATGTGTACAGGTAGATGCTTTTTGTGCTGTTATAAGAAGGAGGAAAAATTACTATGAAAATGAAGGAAAAGTTAAATGATGTTTTGGTTAAAATGGCAGAGGATATGGTTGCGAAAACGGGGAGTTTGGCCGTTTGGGGAGAGATTGATATACCTAAATGTCTTAAAGATGAGGATGAAGAGTAGGAGGGATGATTATGAAGAAACAAAATAGAATAAAAAAATGTATTTTTCTATTTATATTATGTTTTACTATATGTATGCCAGTTTTGGCATATCCCGTATACGGGAATGAAAAGTGGTTTGAGACTGCACTGCCATATGGTAGTGGTAATGTATATTTCCAAGCGAGAGATAAACAATCTAATGTGGCATATGGATATGTAAAAATATCTGATCTTTCAATAAATTGTAATGGGATTAATGCATGGTTTTGCAATAGTTCAAAAAGTAGATGTTCAAATATAAGATATTGTTCGTCTGCTGGCTCTACTCAATATGATATCACATATACATCAAATTATAATTCGGGTGCAAAAGTTTTAATGGGGATTGAAGATTATGATGAAGCGACCATTGGTTCTCATAGCGTAGAAGGGTACGTGAATTATAATTAGTTTATAAAATGGAGCTATATTTTTCGAGATATAGCTCCATTTTAGCAAGAAAATATTTGGAGAAGTAATATGTTAAAAGATGAAATAAAAAAATTAGTTAAAAGAAAAGAATATATATTTTTCTTTATGATTATGTTTTTTGCGGTAATTTTTGATTTTTTAATTAATTGTATTAATTTGTATGGTGAGCGATTGTCAAACCTGTACCCGGCGTATGTTATGACTGTATTAGATAATATTTCAAGAGCACCATTTAGAGTTGTTTTTACATTATTTTTGCCACTTGTTGTTTGCGTTGCGGCTTCAGACACTTATTTGTTGGATACAAAAGCGGGTATTAATAATTATATAGTAACACGCGTAAACAGAAGTAGATATATAAAGACAAAAGCATTAGCGATTTTTTTAGTTGTTTTTTTCACAATAATGCTAAATATATTATTGAGTATTGCTTTAAATGCAACAACTTTTCCGCTATATGGATATAGAAGTCATTGGCAGATTATGCCATATATGTTGACCTCTGAATATGAATTTGGAACGGAATTATTAGGAAAGTTAAGGTTTTATCATCCATATATTAATATATGCCTTTGGGGAATGCTTAGAGCATTTGTCGGTGCAACTTTTGCATTGTTTGCATACGGAGTATCATTTATAAAAAAAATAAGCAGATATATCGTCTTAATCTCGTCATTTGTTGTATATCATTTAATTAGCGTAGCAGAAATGAATTTTGAGTCGTTTTTATTTGATATTGATATGAATCATAGTATTTGGAGAGATTTTTTGGGATTTTGCGTTATGCTAAATGTTAATCCAAGAGTAGGAATAGTTCAATATATATATCCAATAATATTGTTTTTGATAATAGCTATAATGCTTATTAAGAGGGGTATAAAGAAGGAGGAATTATTGTGACATATAAAAAGTTATGTACATATATGGTTCTTGGTGTAGTGTTCTTAGTTTTGAAGCCGACGCATTATCAATATCTTTCTTTGTTTGAACTTTATAATCTTGTGTTTAATTATCGTTTTGTTGGAACTATATATATCGGCGCGTTTATTTTTTTGCTTGGCGATAAGATAAAATATTCGTCGGATGCATGCGTTCTTGTAAGGGTTCCTAAAAGACTAGGTGTTATATTTATGCAACTGTATGACACGGCTGTTTTAGCCGTTGAGTATGTAATGAGCACATTAATAATATTTATTCTCGTAAATTTTAAATATATAAGAAATATACAATATGAATTAAAAATATTATTAGCATTGCTGATAATAACATTTATTTCTATTACAGGCTTGTTATATATCGGAGAACTGTATGGTATGTTATTCAATATAATTCAAGGAAAAGCGGTTTCTTTTTTTGTTTTGGAAGTAATAATACTGATTTTTTTCTTTTCAAAGTCACAGAATTTTTCTTTAAAAGAAATCTTTTTTGATATGTATGGGAGTATAATTCCGAATTTTTTTAATAATAGCGTAAGAACCTTAATATTTCAGCCAATAAAAAACATATTTATAGGATTTAACATAGTTTTCTTAAATGTGTATTTTTATAAAAATAGAAGAATATATGGTGGAAAGGTGTCGGATGAGCATAACTAAAGGAAAAAAATATTGGAATTTAATTATATTGTTCATATTTGTTGTATATAGGTATAGTAACTTTAAGGATTTCATATACAATTTTAATTCACTTCTATATTATGTGTTTTTTCACATTAGTATTCAACGTAATAATATGCTTTGGTATTCTGATGCAATAATGTTTTTAATGTGGAACATAATTGTTATTTTTTCCATCGGAACATATTATAGACATTTTATAACAGATAACTATAGCATAATGTTTTCACGCGGACATAGAGGAAGAATATATTCTTTCGTTTTAAAAAAGATATTGTTAAGTAGTATTATTAGCAGTATGTTTTTGGTTTTATTTTGTTGGTGCATAAAGAGTCAAATAGATCAATTTAGTTATATATACTCAGCATATTTGATTATATATATAACCCTTATGGCTTTACTAATAAATGTTTTTTCCTTATGTGTTGATACAAAGTATGTTGCAATTATTTTTCTCGTATCTATGTATGCATTTATGAGTGTAATGCCGTTTGTCGTAGATATAAACGACGAAAAAGCTATTTTTTCAGTAATATTTAAAAATGAAAAAAGTATGGTCACCGCTCTAATGATAATGCTGTTGTTAATATTAGCATTTATAGTAATTGGACGAATTTTAGTAGTAAAAAAGGAGGATATATATAGTGGTAAAAATTGAACTAAAAAATTATTTTAAAACAATAAAAGGTAAAACAGTATTGAAGGATATAACAGTGAATTTTGAATCAGGGAAAATATACAAGTTGAATGGACCGAATGGTTGTGGAAAAACTATGCTGTTAAGAGCAATAACTGGATTGATATATCCCACAAAAGGCAAGTTGAAGGTGAATGACACTATTGTTTCTTTTGGTAAAGATTATCCTGTAAAACTGGGTGTACTAATAGAAACACCGATATTTTGGAAAGAATATACGGGTTTTGATGTATTGAAATATTTGGCAAGTATAAGGAATGAGATTACAGAGGAACAGATTAAGAAAAATATGGATAGAGTTGGTCTTGATTGGTCTGATAAAAGGGCAATAGGAAAATACTCATTAGGAATGAGGCAAAAATTAGGTATTGCTCAAGCCATAATGGAAGAACCTGATGTCCTTATTCTGGATGAACCAGTTAATGCTTTGGATTCGAAATCGATAAAAAAACTAATACATATTATTGAGGAAGAAAAAGAACGGGGAGCAGTGATTATTATTACGAATCATAATTCTGGTGAGTTTGAGATTCCTTATGATGAGGTGATAGAAATAGAGGAGGGGGAAATTGTATATGACAAATAGACTTTATTGTAAAATAAGTATGGCTTTTGTTTGTATAGTATTGATAGTGGTGTTTTGCCTCTCGTTTGCGGTGAGAAAATCCTTCATAAATGATTTGGAGCAACGACAATATATGAACAATAACTATCCGGTAGAGCATCACGCGGATTTAAATGGAGCATATTATTCTGGCGATATAAGAGAAGTGTCTACTCTGGAAGAAATTTCTGATGTGATAGTGCGTGTATCAGTAAATAAAGAAATCCCAAGAAATTATAATATGGAAATGACAATTACTAATGTTGATGTGTTAGAGATATATAAGGGTAACATCGCAACAGAGGACATATATGTTGCGGAACCGATATGCTATGTTAATGAAGGCGATTTTGTTGGTGCAATGATAGGATATTATTGGATGGAAGAGGAGACAGAATATATATTGTTTTTGAATAGGGTACAGGACGTTCATCTTGGAGAGTATGATGATATTTATATTAATTCGACATTGATGTACAGTAAATATAATACTAAAGAACCGAATGATTTAGATACGGTTCCAGGGGGACATTATTTTTATGATGAACTGTGGAAAAAAGTAATGGCAGTTTATGGTTCCAATAATCTATAACTCTTTGGTTGTAATGCTTTCTAGTTTTATTTTCAATTTATATTAAAATAATGCGTTCATGACAAAAACCTCTACGTTCATGACAAAAATATTATTTTTTTATCCTATCGATTTTTCTATATATGAAATGCATTTTATGTTATAATCCGAAGTAAGCAACTGTATGTTTTGTGAGGAGATGTGATTATGGCCAGCTTTTTATGGATAATTATTCAATGGATACTTAGTTTACTTTTTATTCTTTAGTATAGGAGGTTATGGCTATGAGCATGAATACTACACCATCAGCTAATCGAATACATATTGGTTTCTTTGGAAAAAGAAATGCAGGTAAATCCAGTGTGGTTAATGCTGTTACGGGACAGGAGCTTTCTGTGGTTTCTGACGTAAAGGGTACCACTACAGACCCGGTTACAAAGGCTATGGAGCTACTTCCTATGGGACCAGTTCTTATTATAGATACTCCTGGATACGACGATGAGGGCGCTTTAGGAGAGCTTCGTGTTAGAAAGACAAAACAGATACTTAATAAAACCGATGTAGCTATTCTTGTGGTGGATGCAACGGAAGGATTATCCTCAGCAGATGAGGAACTAATTAGCATATTTAAAAGCAAAAAGCTTAATTACATTGTTGTCTACAACAAATGTGACTTAATAGATGTAAAGACTATGATTAAGCTATCCTCTGATGAGAATGCAGTTTTAGTCAGTGCCACAGACAAGAAAAATATAGACCAGCTAAAAGAAAAGATAAGTCTTATGGCAGACTTGGGCGAAGAGAGATTTTTAGTAAGAGATTTGGTTAAGCCAAAGGATATAGTGGTCTTAGTTACACCTATAGATGCCTCTGCTCCAAAGGGAAGACTTATATTGCCACAGCAGCAGGTTATAAGAGATTTGCTTGAGGCGGACGCGGTGACAGTAGTTATAAAGGAAAATGAGGTTGCTGATACTCTTGCTATGTTAGGCAAAAAGCCACGTATGGTTATAACGGATAGTCAGGCATTTAAGATTGTGGCGGAGAGCACTCCAAGGGATATACCACTCACATCCTTTTCTATACTTATGGCTAGATATAAGGGATTCCTTGACACCGCGGTAAATGGAGCTATGGCTATAGATATGTTAGAAGAAGGGGACAAGATTCTTATCAGCGAGGGCTGTACCCATCACAGACAGTGTGAGGATATAGGAACAGTTAAGCTTCCTAAATGGCTTGAAAACTACACTGGTAAGAAATTTACATATGAGTTTACTTCCGGGGGTACGTTTCCAGAGGATTTATCTCCATACAAGGTGGTTATTCATTGTGGGGGATGCACCCTTACAGAGCGTGAGCTGACATACCGTATGAAGTGTGCTACAGACCAGGGGGTACCATTTACCAACTATGGAACTACCATTGCATTAACTCAGGGAATACTTGCTAGGTCTGTTGAAATGTTTAGATAATATATGAAGAATATGACAAGGAACCATTGCCTTTTGGCGATGGTTCTTTTTTATTTTACTGAGATTTAACAAAAACGTGATAACGGATTTAATTTTATCTCTTTATACTTACACTTGTAAAAAGGAAAAAAGATGAAAAGAAAACGGAAAAAGAAAAGGAGAAAAATCGGAATGAAAAGAAAATTCAGAAAGCTTTTAACAGTTTTAGCAGTAGGAACATTACTTACAGCATCACTTACAGGATGTGGTGGAAATAAGGCAAATGACACTATTACAGTAGTTTCAAGAGAAGATGGCTCTGGTACAAGAGGAGCATTTATCGAGCTTATAGGAATTGAGGAAAAGGATGCAGAGGGAAATAAGGTTGATAAAACTATTGCCTCAGCTGAGATTACAAATTCTACATCTGTTATGATGACAACAATAGCAGGTAACGAGTCTGCGATTGGTTATATTTCACTTGGTTCACTTGATGATACTGTAAAGGCAGTTAAGATTGATGGTGTTGAGGCAACAGCAGAGAATGTTAAGAACGGTACATACAAGGTATCAAGACCATTTAACATCGCAACAATGGGAGATGTAAGTGAAGTGACACAGGATTTCATTGACTTCATCATGAGTGAGGATGGTCAGGCAGTTGTTGAGGAAGCAGGTTATATTAGTCAGGGTAACAATGGTGCTTATGAGCCGGCGGATGTTTCAGGAAAAATTGTTGTGGCAGGTTCATCTTCAGTTACACCGGTTATGGAAAAGCTTAGTGAAGCATATATGGCAATCAACCCAGAAGTTGAAATTGAGGTACAGCAGAGTGACTCGACTACAGGTATGACATCAGCTATGGAAGGTGTATGCGATATAGGAATGGCATCAAGAGATTTAAAGGACAGCGAGCTTGAGGCAGGTCTTGTTCCAACTGCTATAGCACTTGACGGTATAGCTGTTGTAGTAAACAACAATAGTGATATTGAGGAGCTTACAAGTGAGCAGGTTAGACAGATTTACACTGGTGAAGTAACTAAGTGGTCAGAGGTAAAATAATGGCAAATAAGTGTAAGGAAAAAGCAATGCACGCCCTCTTTTTGGTAGCAGCCTGTATGTCAATACTGGCTGTTGCCATAATTTGCGTGTTTATGTTTGCAAATGGTGTTCCAGCCATAACAAAAATAGGATTTATAGATTTTATATTTGGAAAAGAGTGGATACCAAATCAAAATATATATGGAATATTTCCTATGATAGTAGGAAGTGTATACGTTACAGCCGGAGCTATAATCATAGGAGTACCAATAGGTCTATTATGTGCTATATTTTTGGCACATTTTTGTGGAGAAAAAACCTACAAAGTCTTAAAGCCGGCAGTAGAGCTGTTGGCAGGTATACCCTCTATTGTGTATGGCTTTTTTGGTCTTATGGTTATTGTTCCAATTATGCAAAATATATTTGGAGGAAGCGGTAAAGGAGTGCTTACAGCGTCTATATTGCTTGGCATAATGATTCTCCCGACTATTATATCAGTGGCGGAAACTAATATCAGGGCAGTTCCAAAGAGCTATTACGAAGGAGCTCTAGCTCTGGGAGATACACATGAACAGGCGGTATTTCGAGTGGTTGTTCCCGCTGCTAAATCAGGTATTATGGCAGGAGTAATCCTTGGTATAGGACGTGCCATAGGAGAAACCATGGCTGTCATAATGATTGCTGGAAATCAACCTATGATACCGGATGGCATCACCAGTGGTGTGAGAACAATGACAGCGAACATAGTGCTGGAAATGGGTTATGCGGCAGAACTTCATAGGGAAGCACTTATTGCCACAGGAGTTGTTTTGTTTGTATTTATACTTATCATCAACCTGTTGTTTTCCGCTGTAAAGAAAAAGGGGGTATAAAGTGTGCTAAAGCTAAAAAAATACAAAAACAAACCTTTTTCTTTATTTTTAAGAATAATTGTGTGTTTGTCAGCTCTCATAACAATAGGCATTCTATGCACATTAATTTTATACATAGTTATAAAAGGTGTTCCTAATATAACACCTGAGCTTTTTGCCTGGGAGTATACAAGTGAAAATGCATCTATGATGCCAGCTATTATAAATACTGTGCTTATGACAGGACTTGCCCTTATCCTAGCTGTTCCTGTAGGTGTTTTTTCTGCAATTTATATGGTGGAATATGCAAAGAAAGGTAGCAGACTGGTTGCACTGGTGAGTCTCACAACAGAGACCTTGTCTGGTATACCATCAATTATTTATGGTTTGTTTGGATATCTGGTCTTTGTGGTTGCACTAGGCTGGAGATTGTCCTTTTTGGGAGGAGCTATAACCTTGGCCATAATGGTTTTACCAACTATTATGAGAACTACAGAGGAAGCACTTAAAGCTGTTCCTGATTCCTTTAGAGAGGGGAGCTATGGACTAGGTGCAGGAAGACTTAAAACTATATTCAAGATTGTTTTACCGTCTGCTGTACCAGGAATTCTATCAGGAGTTATTCTTGCTATAGGCCGTATCGTTGGAGAGACAGCGGCACTTCTTTACACTGCTGGAACTCAGGCAAAAATACCTGAAAGTGTATTTGAATCAGGATGTACCCTTGCGGTACATATGTACAAGCTTATGTCAGAAGGGCTATATACCAATCAGGCGTATGCTACTGCAGTTGTGCTGCTTGTTATGGTTATTATAATAAATATGATTTCAGGTAAATTGGCAAAGAAGCTTCAAAAAAATTATTAGGAGAAAATGAATGGGAAATTTCAATATATCAAATATGGATTTATATTATGGTGATTTTCACGCCCTGAAAAATATAAATTTAAATATACCATCAGGGGAAATTACTGCATTTATAGGACCGTCTGGATGTGGAAAGTCCACCCTGTTAAAAAGCTTAAACCGTATGAATGATCTTGTAGAGGGATGTAAAATAACAGGAGAAATTCTTTTGGATGGTGAAAATATATATAAGGGCATGGATGTGAATTTGCTTAGAAAAAGAGTTGGAATGGTTTTTCAAAAGCCTAATCCTTTTCCAATGAGTATCTATGATAATGTGGCATATGGACCTAGAACTCATGGGGTTAAGAATAAGGTTAAGCTAGATGAAATAGTGGAAAAATCCCTAAGAGATGCTGCCATATGGGATGAAGTAAAGGATAGACTAAAGGAGAGTGCTCTTGGAATGTCTGGCGGTCAGCAGCAAAGATTATGTATTGCAAGAGCTTTGGCTGTGGAGCCTGATGTGCTTTTGATGGATGAGCCAACTAGTGCACTTGACCCAATATCTACTTCAAAGATAGAAGATTTAGCTGTTGAATTAAAGGAAAAGTATACTATAATAATGGTAACTCACAATATGCAGCAGGCTGCTAGAATCTCAGACAAGACAGCATTCTTCCTATTGGGTGAGGTGGTGGAATTCGACACTACAGAAAAGCTATTCTCTAAACCGCAGGATAAGAGAACAGAGGATTATATTACAGGAAGGTTTGGTTAATATGAGAAAGGGATTTGAGAAGCAGCTGGAAGAGCTGAATATGGAAATTATAAAAATGGGAGCATTGTGTGAGAAAGCTATTTTAGGGACTACAAAGGCGCTTTTTCAGGGCGATGATACATATATCGAAAAATGTCGTTTAGTAGAAGAAGAAATCGATAAATCTGAAAGAGATATTGAGAACCTTTGTATGGGTTTATTTATTAAACAGCAGCCCGTTGCATCGGACCTTAGAAATATATCCTCTGCCTTAAAGATGATTTCTGATATGGAAAGAATAGGAGATCAATGTGCTGACATATCAAGTATGATAAGATATACCAAAGAACAGGATATGAGTGAGTATACTCATCTTGATGAGATGTCAAAGGTGGCAACTAAGATGGTTAGCAATGCGGTAGAATCTTATGTACAGCAAGATATTAAGCTTGCTAGAAGCGTAATGGATATCGATGATATTGTGGATAGACAGTTTGATGAAGTGAAGCATAATCTTATTAAGCACATTTCCATAATGCCTGAAAATGGAGAGTTTTGGATAGATGTTATAATGATTGCAAAATATTATGAGAGGATTGCGGACCACGCGGTAAATATAGCTGAGTGGGTAGAATATTCAATTACAGGAGAACATAGGTGATATGATATACGTTTTAGAAGATGATAACAGCATAAGAGAATTTGTGGTATACACACTTTGTCATATGGATTTAGGGGCAAAGGGTTTTGAAAGACCATCTGAATTTTGGATAGAGGTGGAAAAAAATACACCAGAGTTGGTATTACTAGATATTATGTTGCCAGAGGAAGATGGACTGAGTGTTCTAAAAAAGCTTCGTGAAAATGATAGAACCAAGGATGTACCTGTTATTATGCTCACCGCAAAAAATACAGAATATGATAAGGTGCTGGGACTTGACACAGGAGCTGATGATTATGTAGCAAAGCCATTTGGAATGATGGAGCTTGTGGCTCGTATTAAAGCACTGCTTAGAAGAACCAACAAAGACAACAAAGAAAAAGTATACTCTCTGGGAATTCTAAAAGTATACCCTGCGCGTCATCAGGTAAAGGTATGTGATGAAGAAGTTATCTTAACATTGAAGGAATACGAGCTTTTAGTTATGCTTCTTGAGAAAAAAGGTATGGTTTGTACTAGAGATCAGTTGCTCAATAGCATATGGGGTTACGAATTTGATGGTGAGAGCAGAACCGTTGATGTTCATATCAGAACCTTAAGGCAAAAGCTTGGTGAAGCAGGTGTTTATGTTGAGACAGTGCGTGGAGTGGGATACCGAATCGGAGAGTAAATATGAAAAAGAGAATTTTTAGAAATACCATGCTTGTCATGTTTTTTGTGGTGGCTTTGTGTGGCGTACTTATTTTAGGTGTTTTGTACGACCATTTTACAGATGAGCTTCAGGGTGAGCTTATAAATGAAGCTACATATATCACACAGGGTGTGGAAGCAAATGGTATTGATTATTTAAATCAGCTTGAAAAAATAGATACAAGAATAACCTGGGTTGATACAGATGGAACAGTGCTTTATGATAACAAAGTTGATGCATTAACCATGGAAAATCATGGTGATAGACAAGAGATTAAGGTTGCCATGACTTCCTCGAAAGGAAAGAGTATCAGATACTCAAATACTCTTGCGGAAAAAACCATATATTATGCAGTTAGAATAGCGGACGGCAGTGTTATAAGAGTTTCCAACACTCAATCTTCCGTAGTACAAATTCTAAAAGAAATGCTGCGTCCGGTTATTGTGGTCCTTTTGATGGCATTTGCTTTGGCAGGTGTACTTGCCTATAGGGTTGCAAAGCAGATAATGGCACCACTAGATAATATTGATTTTGAACATCCTGAGGATGCTAAGGTTTATGACGAGATGGCGCCTTTTATTAGTAAAATCATAAGGCAGAACAAACAGATTAAAGCAAATATGGATGTATTGCAGAGTCAGCAACAGGAATTTAGACTTATAACTGAAAATATGCAGGAGGGCTTTATTGTTATTGACAAAACGGCCCACATTCTATCTTACAATACCAGCGCTTTAAAATTATTTGGTGTGAATATGGAGGTAGAAAATAAAAGTGTATTAGTTTTAAACAGAACGGACCAGTTTAGTAAGCTTGTTAACGACTCCTTGCAGGGTAAACACATGGAAGAAATCATATTGCTTGGAGACAGATATTGCAACGTGTACATTAACCCGGTTATGGATAAGGAGTATGTGGCAGGAGCTGTTATAATCATTACAGATGTTACCGAAAAAGAAGAAAGAGAAAATCTTAGAAGAGAGTTTTCGGCAAATGTTTCCCACGAGCTAAAAACTCCATTAACTTCTATTTCAGGTATCGCGGAGATTATAAAAAATGGTATTGTTGATGAAAAGGATATACCGAAGTTCGCTGGGAATATTTATGAAGAAGCAAAAAGATTAATCAGTCTTGTGGAAGATATAATTAAGATATCAAGGATGGACGAGATGGAAGGAATTCCAGAAAAACAACCTGTAGATTTGTATGTTGTAGCACAAAAGGCTCTTGAAAATCTTAGTCAGACTGCTGAAAATAAAAATATAAAGGTTGAACAAAAAGGGGATTTCTGCCAGATATCCGGTGTTGAAGTTATATTATATGAAATGATTTATAACATATGTGACAATGCCATTAAATATAATAAACAAGGTGGCAATGTGATTGTGGAAACAGGATACGAAGCAGAACAAGCATATATTAGGGTAAGCGACACCGGAATAGGTATCCCAGAGGAACAGATTGACAGGATTTTTGAAAGATTCTACAGAGTAGATAAAAGTCATTCTAAGGATGTTGGTGGAACAGGACTTGGACTTTCTATCGTTAAGCATGGAGCAAAGCTTCATAACGCAACTATAGATGTGGATAGCACATTATCCCAAGGTACAACTATAACAATGCGATTTGGTATATAGAGCTTTTTATGTTTTCACAAAAAGGGATTATTATGGAAAAAATAAAAAATACCTTGCTATATTCGACAAAAAGTATTAAAATACACCCAGATGATAATTTTTATCAAAAAGATATTTAAGGAGGATATAGATATGGCATTTGTTATTGGTGATAGCTGTGTAAGCTGTGGAGCATGTGCTGGCGCTTGCCCAGTTGGTGCTATTTCAGAGGGTGCTGGTAAGTTCGAGATTGATGCAGATACTTGTATCTCATGTGGAGCTTGTGCAGGTACTTGTCCAACAGGAGCTATTTCAGAGGAGTAATTTTCTCGAGAGATAAGATAAAGGGTATGTCCTTATGCGACATACCCTTTTCTTTGTGTTCTGCCGATGCTAAATCTTAGTGGCATCACCATCCTTTTTTAAGTGCATATCATATTAAAAGACAAATGATAACAATTTGAAAAACTTTCAATATATTCCTTAATATGATATACTGTATTTACAAATAAAAGCATTGATTCAGGCATAAAATAATAACTATAATCTAAAAATATTCTTGGATAAAGTGTGGGAAATCCACAAAACAACCGATGAATAGAATATAAGATAATTTGATGAATTGCTTAGATTTGTATGAATACAAGTTACTATAATTTATCTAATAATTCAATACTTATATTAGTGAAATAATAGTGAAAATTCAGAAAAATCTTTACAGAAATTATTTTTGTGATAAACTAGTAATAGCTTTTTGGAAAGGAGTGACTGATATGAAGATAGAAAGATTAAGTGAAAATCAAATAAGATGTACACTTTATAAGTCAGACTTGGCAGACAAGGAACTTCTTTTAACAGAATTAGCATATGGTACGGACAAAGCCAAAGAGTTATTTCGCGAGCTAATGCAACAGGCGTCCGCAGAACTTGGTTTTGAGGTGGATAATATTCCGCTTATGATAGAAGCTATACCCGTTTCTCAGGAGTGTTTGGTGCTTATTATCACCAAGGTTGAGGATCCAGAGGAGCTTGATACTCGCTTTTCAAGATTTACTAAGAATCTTAGCTATGGTAGAGGTGAAGAGGCCGAAACTGATGATGAAGATGACGTAGATGATGTGGAAGAGCAGGCACATCAGGCTACGGATGGTTTAATTGAAGCGTTGGGTAATCTAGCAGAAGGACTTAGTGCCTTAGGCGGTGGCAGAGTAGCCAAGAAGGTTAAGGAAGCAGTTTCGCAAGCGGATATAGAAAAAGATATATTCAGGGTTTATGCATTTAAGAACCTTGATCAGGTCATTATTTCTGCAAAGAATGTAAAACATATATATAACAGTGAGAACACATTATACAAGAATCCACAAGATAGTAGATTTTATTTGTATCTCACTAAGGATAACAACACTGATGGAGAGTTTGTAAAAACTTGCAACCTTATCAGTGAGTATGGTAATAAGATTCGTACCACATATGCAACACCAAGTCATATGGAAGAGCATTATAAGCTTATTATAGATGGTAACGCTCTTCAGACTTTATCAAGTATTTAGTCAAAAAAAGCCCCAGTGCATTTACACTGGGGTTTATCTTTTTTATTAGTCGTTTGAACGAGCAAGTATACTTAATATTCTGATGAATAAGTTGATGATATCAACATAAAGCTCAGCTGCCATATCAACAGCGTTGTCAACTGTCTTAGCACAAGCATTAGCTCTTGCCCAATCATATCCAATGTAACCACAGAAGATAAGAACTACAATATAGTCGGTAAAACCTAAGTTAGCACCCATAAAAGCTAAAATAAGCTCAGCTACTATAGTAATGAGAAGAGTAATAGTTAAGGTTCTTCCAAGGCTTAAGAAGAAATGTGGAAAAGCCATACTAAGAGCCATCATAGCTAAAGTAACGATAGCTGTTATAGCAAAAGCTGTAATAATAGTAGTCTGCATACCTGCGATAGAGAATGCATTTAACACTACTGAAAGGATAAGTCCTAAAGGAATAACGATTAGGTTATATCCAAGAAAACTAACTGCTGGATTTTTTGATCCATTTACCATAAATGAACCAATCAATACCATAGCAAAGTATGCAATGTAGAAAAGTGGTCCGCTTGACACAAAGCTAACTGCTGCATCAAAGCAAAATGCAACCATAAAGCAGTTTACGAGAAAACCATAAGTTAACACGCCGCCCAGAATTAAGTTATAAGTCTGTGGTGAGACTTCCTGCTCTCCGTACTGGAGATACTGTCTCTCGGCGTATCTTTCCTGTCTGTCTGACATTTTAATACCCCCTTAATATTAGTTTGCTTCTTTTTTAGCAAGGTACTCGTTGATAGATGCACAAACTTCTTCTACATCCATACCGTGTACCATACAAGCTTCTTCTAAAGACTCCATAGCAGCTGATGGGCAGCCTACACAGTGCATGCCTGATGCCATAAGAATAGCAGCGTTGCCTGGGTCAACTTCTATAATTTCATGTATAAGCATTGACTTGTTAATCTGTTTTGCCATTGTTTTGCCTCCTTAATAATATTATTGTTGAGTAATTCAACGAAAAACAATGTTAGTATAGCACTTTAAAGAAGAAATGTCTATGTTTTTGACTTTAAAAAGATTGTGATATGTTTTATAATATGTAAATATAATTACAAATATTATTTGGAGGGGTTTTGATGAATAATATAAATGGCAATAACAATAATTCCACTTTTAATAAACCTCAGGTTATGTCTCCAAAGGTCATCGCTTCAGTTAATATACAATCTAATCCTTCACAGCCTGGGGTAAGCTCCAATTATAGTGAGTCGGTTGCAGCTACAAAAGAAAGTGGCTCAGGTGATTCTTATAAGAAGCCTATACTTATTGCTGCGGCAGTAGTAGCAGCTTTTGCCTTGATATTTATATTATTAAAGGTATTTGTGTTTAAGGGCGATTCAGACGATAATGAAGTGGAAGATGACGCTACTGTTACTACAACTGAAGCTACAACTACAGAAGAGATAGAAACAACTACTGAGGAAACCACAGAGGATATAACTACAACCGAAGAGGTTACAACCGAAAAGGTAGTGTTAGAAGGTAGCTGGACAGATTATTGCTTTATGATGGGAGATGAATTTTATCAGCTTCCTATGACCTATGAGGAGTGGATTGCATATGGTTGGCAATGTGATGATATTAATATTGCTATAACTCCTGGGGAAGTAATAACCTACAAATTTTACAAGGATGATATTATATGTAATGCATATCTAGTTAATTATGGAGCAGAAAATGCATACAGGGAAGAATGTCAGGTTATCGGTATTGAGTTTGATGAAGCTGCAGAAGATTTGAAGGCTGACTTGCTACTTAGATTTCCTGGTGACATTATAGTTGATATGCAGGGCACAGCAGAGTCTAGTACCATGGATGATGTTATAGAATGCTATGGAAATCCAAATGAAGGTTTGGTAGGTAATATTGTTTCCTATTGCATTTATTACGCTGTTGATAACAGCTTGATATATTTTGAAGGCTTTGGAGATTATTCTCCTATATCATACGTTAGATATATTTCCCTAACACCTATGGAAGGAGCTACCATTACGGCTATGGATGAAGCACCGGAGGTCTTGCCAGCCTGTGCAGATTATGTGACACCGGGTTATACTGCTGATAGATTTGATGATATATATAATATAGATGGGGTTAATTACAGGTTGCCAGTGCCTCTTTCTAAGTTTTTAGAAAATGGTTGGACCTATGAGCTGAGTAATCCTGACAATTCTATTATAAGAGCCTACGAAGCGGTTAGCGTCACTCTTCGAAAGGGAGATTGTAGTATAGATGCAACTATTGGCAATCCTATGGTATATCAGATAACACCTGAGCAGTCAGAGGTTTATGGATTTACTATAGTTGCGGATGAATGCCCAGGTATGGATTTTACATTTCCGGGAGGACTTAAATTTGGAGATTCTGATACTCTTGTGGAGGAGCTTTATAGTGATATAGCTGAGGAATATCCGGAATCATATGATGAAGTGGATTTATTTCACGATATGAATTATGAGATAAGGTATCCAGCTTGTGATGGGGAAATATACTATTATATTTTCACCATGGATTTAGATGAAGAGGATGACGACTCCAGTAGGGTTATATACCAATATACCTGCGAAAGGGAGATAGACCCGTCTAGTGGTGACCCTGCAAATACGGATTACATAAAGTATAAAACTGTACGTTAATGGTAAAATATGTGGAATTATTAACTTTTAAAAATTATTTAAAGCATATATAATAAGAGTAGTTTTTTGAAATTGATTGGAGGAAATATAATGCAAAATGTATACGGCAGATGTCCTAACTGTATGAAAGAGATAGATGCTTATGCAAATCCTTGCCCACATTGTGGCTTTGATATTGATAACTATAATATTGAAGCATGCTGTTTGTGGCCATTTACGGTTTTGCAGGGCAAGTATATGCTCGGTAAAATTCTTGGTATAGGCGGATTTGGTATATCATACTTAGGCTGGGACATCAATCTCAAAGCCTTTGTTGCTATAAAAGAATATTTTCCTGACACCATAGCTTTTCGTGATACTAGCAAGGACCCTTCTGCCATGGAGGTTTCAGTTCCGGAAGATAAGAAAGCTATTTATGACAAAGGCCTTACTAGATATGTTGAGGAAGCTAGAAATCTATCAAAGTTTTATGGCTTGCAGGGTATAGTTTCTGTTAAGGATTTCTTCTATGCCAACGGAACAGGTTACATTGTAATGGAGTACATTTCCGGCACTAATCTAAAGGAACATTTGTCAAAATGCGGTGGCAAAATGGACGAGTACACTGTGCTTACTTTGATGAAGCCAGTATTTGAGTCTTTGGCGGAGATTCATAAAACAGGTCTTATACATAGAGATATTAGCCCGGATAATATAATGTTTGATGATATGGGCAATATCAAGCTTATAGACTTTGGAGCTGTTAGAGAGCAGTCCGAGGATGGCAACAAAACCTATACGGTTATGTTAAAGCATGGATATGCACCTCAGGAGCAATATTTTGCAAAGGGCAAGCAGGGGCCTTGGACTGATATATATAGTCTTTGCGCTACTATGTTTAGAATGTTAACAGGAGTTATTCCTCCAAACTGCATAGAACGTATGAGCAATGATACTTATACATCCCCATCTGCCTATGGCGTTAGTGTGTCATACTCTACAGAGGCGGTAATCAACAAGGGACTTTCTGTTAAGATAGAGGATAGATATCAGAATATTGACGATTTGATGAAGGACCTTTATGCCAATTACAAAGCTCCTGTCAATAACTATGGTGCGACTTATGAGGCAGATAGAGCTGAAAAACAGGATAATACATCAGCTAAAAAATCAAAGTCTAAGTTACCGCTTATTATCGGTGGGATAGTCCTTGCTGTAGCTTTAATTGTGATTTTAGTTAAGGTGTTTGTTCTTGATAAGAAAGACAATACAGGTACTGATAGTAGCGAGACTGCAACAGTTACAGATGCTAGCACAGATATGACAACTACTGAAGCAACTACCACAGAAGCTACCACAACTGAGGAAGAGGTTATACTTGAGGGAGATTGGACAAGCTATTCATTTATGATTAACGATGATTTCTACCAGCTTCCTATGACCTATGATGAGTGGATTTCTTATGGTTGGGAATGCAAGTATATAGATTATCCGATTAACTCTGGGGAGATAAGAGGATATAGATTTACTAATGGGGACATGGAATGTACCGCTTACTTTGCAAACTATAAAAAAGAAGTTGGCTATAGAGCAGATTGTGCAGTAATTGGGTTTGGATTTGACCAATCAACCCACGAGGTTTCTGTAGACGGTGAGATAAGATTTCCGGGAGATATAGTAATAGATATCAAGGGTGAAGCCTCATCCAACAATGTACAGGCAGTTTTAGATACCTATGGTGAGGCTGCAAATAGTTACATAAGTGAATATGTCTCTGTATGTGAGTATTATTCGGCTAACAATAGTTATATATGCTTCTACGGAAATGAAAACAACGGAGCGTTATATTCCGTGTCAATGCTTGTGTATAGTAGACCAGAGGGAGCAGAGATAAGCTCCGCAGATGCAGCCCCAGAGGTGTTAAGTGTTTGTGCTGAATATGTGGCACCAGGATATACTACTGACAGATTTGATGAGATTTACAATATTGATGGAGTAAACTATAAGATGCCTATGCCATTTGCTGAATTTTTGTCAAATGGATGGGAATATGAATTAGTTGACCCGACTGACACAATTATCAAATCTAATGAAACTATAAATGTTAAGTTGTATAAGGGTGAAGCATTTATTGAAGCAACTATTGGTAATCCAACTATATACCAAATCACACCAGAGCAGGCAAAGGTATATGAGCTTACCTTCAACGTTGATAATTGCGCAGGGGTAGATGTGACATTCCCTGGTGGTGTAACCTTTGGAAATAGCGATGCAGAGCTTGAAGGATTATATAGTGATATCAATAACACTCATGAGGATGCTTATACATTTTTAGAACTTTCTGGATATAATAAGCACACAATAAGTTATCCGATTTATGAAGGAAAAATTTATTTCGAGATGGAAACTAGAGCTGTGGAGGGTACAGATGATGAGACGTATTATTTGTACGAATACACTTGTCAAGAATATCCATCAGCATCTTCTGCGGATCCTGAGAATACGGATTATATTCAAGGAATTACTATAAACTAAAAGTAAAAAATATAAACTATAAAAGGCTGTGTTTTTAATAACACGGCCTTTTGTATACTGTATACAATCTATGTATCGAAAAAAGTACAAAAAATTAAGAATAATCCGTTGACGTGTATACAATAAAAAATTATAATATAATCAGCATCAGAAATTGTACATGAGAACGGCAGATTTTCGTCAGTTTCTGACTAATAAAAATACGTATATTTTATAAGCCTTGGATGTGAGATTATCCGTAGAGCTTAATGTAAAAAGGAGGAATTTGAATAATGGAATCAGCAGCATGGAATGGTTTCGTAGGCGGTAAGTGGCAGGAAGAAGTTAACTTAAGAGACTTCATCCAGAAGAACTACACTTTATATGAAGGTGACGACGCTTTCTTAGCAGAGCCTACACAGAACACTAAGGATTTATGGCAGATGGTACTTGACCTCAGCAAGAAGGAAAGAGAAGCAGGCGGTGTCCTCGATATGGATACTAAGGTTGTTTCAACTCTTACTTCACACGGTGCAGGTTACCTTGATAAGAGCAAGGAAAAGATCGTTGGTGTTCAGACAGACGCGCCATTCAAGAGAGGTATGAACGTTTACGGCGGTATTCGTATGGCTGTGAAGGCTTGCGAGGATAATGGATATAAGGTAGACCCAGAGGTAGTTGAGTTCTTTACTACTCACAGAAAGACTCATAACGCTGGTGTATTTGATGTATATGATGAAGAGATCAGAAAGTGCCGTTCAAACCACATCATTACTGGACTTCCAGATGCATATGGTCGTGGACGTATCATCGGTGACTACAGAAGAGTAGCACTTTACGGTATTGACTACTTAGTAGCAGACAAGAAGAAGCAGAAGGATTCATTTGGTAAGGTTTATACAGATGACGTTATCAGATTAAGAGAAGAGATTTCAGAGCAGATTAGAGCTCTTGGTGAATTAAAGCAGATGGCAGCTACTTACGGAATTGATATTTCTAAGCCAGCTACAAACGTACAGGAAGCTATCCAGGCAGTATACTTCGGTTACCTTGGAGCAGTTAAGGAGCAGAACGGTGCTGCTATGTCACTTGGACGTACTTCAACATTCCTTGATTGTTATGCAGAGAGAGACTTAGCTAACGGTACATTCACTGAGGAGCAGATTCAGGAGTTCATCGATCACTTCATCATGAAACTTCGTATTGTTAAGTTTGCTCGTACACCAGAGTACAACCAGTTATTCTCAGGAGATCCAGTATGGGTAACTGAGTCACTTGGTGGTGTTGGTATCGACGGCAGACCACTTGTAACTAAGATGTCATTCAGATATCTTCACACTCTTGATAACTTAGGATCAGCTCCAGAACCAAACTTAACAGTTCTTTGGTCAACTAAGCTTCCTATCAACTTCAAGCAGTACTGTGCTAAGATGTCAATTAAGTCATCATCAATCCAGTATGAGAATGATGATATGATGAGAGTAACTCATGGTGATGATTACGCAATCGCTTGTTGTGTATCTTCAATGAGAGTTGGTAAGGAAATGCAGTTCTTCGGAGCTAGAGCAAACCTTGCTAAATGTCTCCTTTACGCTATCAACGGTGGTGTTGATGAGTGTACAGGTGTACAGGTAGGACCTAAGTACAGACCAATCACTTCAGAGTACCTTGATTA
>JAGAKD010000125.1 GCA_017625815.1 Lachnospiraceae bacterium
AAGGTGTTATTAGAGTTAAAGGATGTAAGTAAAAGACTTGGAAAATTTCATATAAAGAATATATCTATGGAATTACCAGAAGGCTATATACTTGGTCTTATTGGTCCCAACGGTTCAGGAAAGACTTCACTTATACACCTTATTCTTGGGCTATATAAGCCTAGTCAGGGTGATATTTTCATAGATGGTAAGAGCTATACTGACGATGAGATGGCTATCAGAAATATGATAGGCACAGTACTTTTGGATGAAATGTTTGATGATGGTGTTAGTCTTCTTTCCAATGGTATACGCTATGGAAGATATTACGAGAAATTTAATCAAGAGATATTGGAAGCTTATCTTAAGAGATTCAATCTGGACAAAAAGAGAAAATATAACAAGCTTTCTAAGGGAGAAAAACTCAAATTCCAGTTTGCATTTGCCCTATCACATGATGCTAGATTGCTTATTTTAGATGAACCAACTGGAAATTTTGACCCGGAGTTTAGAAAAGAGTTCTTCCAGGTTATAAAGGAATTTATTGCTGATGGGACTAGAAGTGTAATTATATCAACTCATCTTACTGAGGATTTGGATAAGGTGGCAGACTACATTTTATATATTGAAAATGGCGATACTATATTTTCTGGTGATATAGAGAAATTAAGAGATAGTTATAGACTTGTGACAGGGGAGAACTACAAGATAAATCTTATTGATAAGGATAGAATTATACATAAAGAAGTTGGGAATTACGGTACAAGAGCTTTGGTGACCCACAGACCAAGGTATACCTACGATAAGGAGGTTACTGTTACAATCCCTACATTAGAAGAGGTTATGTATTTTGTTACCAAAAGAGACAAAGGGGGTAGGAGAAGATGATCAGTCAGATAATAAGAAATTATTTTGATGGCTTTAGATGGAGCAACTTTAAGGGCAAAGTTGCAAATGTAGCGTATATGATAGTTTATTTTAGCTGTATACTTCCAGTTGTAGCAGGATTTTTTGAGAAGGGGGAATATGCACTTGTATATTTTGCTATAGCTATCCCGTTGATACATATTATAAATTCTGGCTGTGTGCATAATATGAGAATGCCTAAGCTTATGTATATGGTTCCCCTTAGCCAGAACATGAAGAGGGAATACATAGTAAAATCAGCGGTTTTTAGAATAGTTTTTTGTACTTTTCTCGGTATAGTTTGCGCCTTGCCTATATACCTTATGGGTCTGTGCAATATATTGACCTACATTTTAATTGTATATAATGTATTTACTTTGGCTCTTTTGTTTTGTGGTATGAATGAGCGATATGGTATTGAAGATGATGGGAAGTGGACTGAGATAAAAAGTACTACTGTACGAGGCGTAGTTCAGGGTGTAAATGTGTTTGCTACCATTGTGTCAAGTTTTCTTATGGCCTGTATGCTATGCTTAGATGTTAATCTAATGACAAAAGAGGTGCCTATATTATTTGCGATTCCTGCAGTTTTGATACAGCTACCCTTAACCGTTAAGTATATGACTTACTGGAAGGTGGCAGTGGATAGGGCTATGACCTATGAGACAAGCTATGATAAATAGCTAGAATGATGTATAGGTAGTGAATTGGAAGACAGATAAAAAAATCCATGGATAAATGAAAAAAGGTGAAATATGAAGATAGTAATACAACCACAGGGAACATTGGCAATCTACGAGCAGATTGTTAACCAACTTAAAAATGCAATAGTGACGGGAGAACTTGTCTCAGGGGAGGCACTTCCTTCCATACGAGCTTTGGCTGGGGATTTAAACGTGAGTGTAATCACTACAAAAAGAGCCTATGAGGACTTGGAAAAGGAAGGCCTTATTCGTTCTGTGCCGGGAAAGGGGTTCTATGTCTGCGAATACAACACAGATTACCTTATGGAAAAGCAACTTGTTATGCTGGAAAAACGTCTGGCAGAGGTAATAGGTGATGCCAAGCAGGCAGGTCTTAGTGTTGAGGATGTAAAAGAGATGGTGGAAGCACTGTATAATAACTAATCTAGTTAATGATGCAAGGGACATTGAATGGATGAACTATGGAATGGGAGTGAAGGAATATGCTTCTTGAATTTGAGAATGTAACAGGAACTAGGGGGAAGTTTAGATTGGACAATGTAAGCTTTGCTCTTCCCGCTGGATATATAATGGGTCTTGCCGGAGCAAATGGCGCAGGAAAGACTACCCTTATAGACTACATAATGAATGAGAAAAAAAGATATTCTGGGACCATCAAGGTGGCTGGATATGACATTAGACAAAACCACGGATATATGAAGCAGTTTATAGGCTTTGTGTCTGATGAAAATAGATTCTTTGAGGATAGGACTCCAAATCAAAATATGGATTTGTTTAGCAGATTTTATGCAAACTATGATAAGGAAATCTACCGCAAGGCTATGAATGATATGGGAGTGCCCGGTGGGGCAACCTTAAGCAAAATGTCC
>JAGAKD010000126.1 GCA_017625815.1 Lachnospiraceae bacterium
AGATATGGGTATTGAGCCTTATGTTGCTGGTGATGCCTTGGTAGGTGTTATTGCACAGAGACTTGTTAGAAGACTTTGCACATCCTGTAAGCAGGCTAGACTTGCTGAAGAAGATGAGAAGCTTATACTTGGTGTAGAGGACGAGGATGAGGATGTTATCGTATATGAACCGGTTGGCTGCGCTCTTTGCGGTGAGACAGGTTATGCAGGCCGTATTGGTGTATACGAGATGATGCCAGTATCAAAAGCCCTTCAGGCGGTTATATCTAAGGGCTCTACAGCAGACCTTATTGAAAAGCAAGCCTTGGAAGAGGGTATGATAACTCTTAAGATGGGAGCTGCAAAGCACGTACTTAATGGTATCACATCTCTTGCTGAGATGAAGAAGATTACTTATGAGACTGGTGATGAATACTAGAATCATTATAAGAACTATATATATGTAGAAGGAGAAAAATATTATGTTTGATATGAAGGAACTCTTGTCATTCGCTGTTGAGCAGAATGCATCTGACGTTCATATAGCCTGTGGTATCCCTCCTAAGCTTAGAATACATGGCAAGCTTACAGAGGTTGAGGTCCCACCGCTTAGTCCGGCGGACGTTGCTGAGGCAGTTGGTTCTACTATGCACGAAAGACACAAAGCTATCCTTAAGGAGAGAGGAGAGGTGGACTTCTCTTATGCATCTGCTGAGACTGGTCGATTCCGTGTTAATGTATTCATGGATAGAGGTAATATGGCAGCTGCATACAGAAAGGTAGACACTCAGATACCTAGACCTGATATGTTAGGTATCCCTGAGTCCGTAGTACAATTATATAAGAAGAAAAGAGGATTGGTACTTGTAACAGGACCAACAGGTTCAGGTAAGTCAACTACACTTGCTTCTATTATCAATAAGGCAAATGAAAACTTGACAGACCACATCATTACACTTGAGGATCCTATCGAGTATGTACATAAACACAAGAAATCAGTTGTTAACCAGCGAGAGATTGGTATGGATACACTCTCATATGCCAATGCACTTAGAGCTGCACTCCGTGAGGATCCAGATATTATCCTCGTAGGAGAGATGAGAGACCTTGAGACTATCTCGACTGCCATAACAGCAGCGGAGACTGGTCACTTGGTATTCTCAACACTCCATACTATAGGTGCTGCGTCAACTATCGACCGTATCGTTGACGTATTCCCACCTCATCAGCAACAGCAGACACGTATCCAGCTCTCTATGGTACTTGAAGGAGTTATATCACAGTCCCTTATACCTACAGCAGATGGTGCAGGACGAGTTGCGGCATTTGAGGTTATGCTTGCTAGTGCGGCTATTCGAAGTCTTATTCGTGAGGCTAAGACTCACCAGATACAGTCCCACATTCAGACAAGTAGAGCACAGGGTATGGTTACTATGGATGATTTCCTTATGGAATTGTACAGAAGTGGTCGTATTACTAGAGATAGTGCTCTTACATATGCTCAGGATCAGGCTGCTATGAAGAAACAGATGTAGGAATTTTTGTATATATTTAACAAAATTTCAAAATATTATTTAGTTTTATTGCAATATACAACTAAATGGTGTATTATCAATTTAGATACATATTGTTAATAATTTGTTCATTTTTTAAAAATTTGGGTCGGAGGAATTAAAATGGCACAATACAATTACAGAGCTATGGACAAAGGCGGTAAGGCTAAGAAGGGTACCGTTGAAGCCATTAGCGAAGACAAGGCTAGAGAGAAGCTCAAAGCCGAAGGTTATATTATTCAGGAAATTAAGGAACAGGGTTCTGCCAAGAAAACTGGCGGCGGTAAGAAGGTTAAGGATAAGGACCTTGCAGTATTCTGTAAGCAGTTCGTAGCTATTCTTAATGCCGGCGTTACAGTTATCACAGCCTTAGAGATGATGGCTGAACAGATGGAGAACAAGACTCTCCAGAGAGGTCTTAGAGAGGCTCAGACTTATGTACAGAAGGGTGGTACCCTGGCAGACGCATTTAAGCTCAACCCTAAGATATTTCCACCTATACTTGTTAACATGGTTGCAGCAGGTGAGATGTCTGGTAACTTGGAGGTTTCTTTTGAGAGACTTACTACTCATTTTGAGAACTCTAACAAGTTATCATCTAAGGTCAAGGGAGCTATGACATACCCTTGTGTTATCCTTGTTGTAGTTATCGCAGTAGTAGTTGTACTTCTTGTAGGAGTTATACCGCAGTTTGAACAGATGTTTGAGGATTTAGGCTCTGAGTTGCCTATATTCACTCGTATGCTGGTGGCATTTTCTAACTTCCTTAAGACGAAGTATTACATAGTTATAGCTATAGTAGTAGCAGTCGTTCTTGGACTTAGAGCCTTTGGTAAGACAGAGGCAGGTTCGCTCCTTTATGCTAAGATTGGTATTAGGGCGCCTATTTTCGGTAATCTTACTGTTAAGTCAGCAGCAGCTACTTTCTCTAGAACACTTAGCACACTCCTTGCATCAGGTATTCCGCTTATCGATGCTATAGAGCAGGTTGCTAAGATGATTAAGAACCGTATTATCCGTGAGGGCTTACTGGACGCTAAGGTTCAGGTTGCAAAGGGTGTACCTCTTTCTAAGCCTATCAGAGATATGGAGATATTCCCACCTATGTTACCTCAGATGATTAAGATAGGTGAGGAGACTGGTAACATCGAGGAGATGGTTGACAAGGTTGCAGACTACTACGAGATGGAGGTTAACGATGCAACAGATGCTCTTACAGCTATGATGGAGCCACTTATCATCGTTGTTATGGGTGTTGTAGTTGGTGGTATCGTACTTGCTATTTACTCACCTATGCTTAGTATGTACGATGCAGTTGATAATTACTAAGATTAGAACATATCACTACACGAACTTGGATAATGGTCGTTGGGCGAGGACGACGACTTTATCATATATAATTTATTAAAGAAAAGGAGAGATGTTATGAAAAAGACAAACAACAAAGGTTTCTCACTCGTTGAGCTTATTATCGTTATAGCTATTATGGCTATTCTTGCAGGTGCTATCGCACCAGCCCTTATCAGATACATTGATAAGTCAAGAAAGTCAAACGACGTATCTTCAGCTAAGACTATTAAGACTGCTGTAGAGACAGCTATGGGTAATGAGTCAGTTTATGAGTTGCTTACTACTGGCGATGATTACTGCTATATTTACGTTAAGCCAGGTGTACCTACTGCTGGTGCAGATGGTGATGGTGCTGCTGCTGGTGGTACTACTAATAACACTGCTGTTACTTATGAAGGACATGGTATCACTATTACGGGTGCATATGGTGGTGCTGAGCTTATCAATGGTAAGGAGC
>JAGAKD010000127.1 GCA_017625815.1 Lachnospiraceae bacterium
CTAATAGTATAGCTAACATTGCTTCAGTTATAATAGAAACTTCTGCAAAGACTATAAATGCTTTATCATCATTTATGAACAGCATGATGCCAAATGCAAACGCAATATCTGGAATAGATAGCAATAATCCAATAGAGCAAAACATTACAATAGAAGCTGACTTTAGTGGAGTGAGAAATGCAGATGAAATAGAAAAAGCATTTGCAAATATACAAAATATGGCTAGTCAGTATGCAAATAGAACTAGATAATAAAAATAAGGAGAGGTGTGTAAGCACCTCTCTTTTTTTCTTATTCTGGTCTAAGCACGAAAATTAATATGTATATTTCATTCATATAATATGAAGAAAACTTAGAGAAAAAGGAGGAAAAATATGAACAATATACAAGAGTCAATTTTTCAAGCAATAGATGTAATAACAGAAAAACGCATTAGTGAAATAAAGTTTGATAAAACAATAGACTGTATAGTGACATCTGATGCTAATAGTGACAAGGGAGAATATGAAGTTAAATATCAAGATATTGTATTTACAGCTTATTCAAGCAATAATACAGTAAAATATAAAATAGATGATAATGTATATGTCTTAATCCCGCAAGGAGATTTCTCAGTTAAGAAAAATATAATTGGGAAAAGAGATGGGGCTGGAGAAGAATATTTAGACATAGTTCAAATCATAGATAAGATACAGACTGTTGGTGGTAATTATGTAAACGAACCTGAAGGCTTCTCGTTTGCATTTTCTACTTCGGGAAACAATGAATTAAAAGAGTTAAGTTTTAAGAATGAGGAGTTTATTAAAGACTATAAAAATAAAACAAATTTACTTATTGGAGCTAACATATCTACTGATTTATATAATGAGCAAGGAGATTATGGATTAAAGCTAGATATAACTTATAAATCTGGAGTTAGACATGCCTACACAATGTCAATGAATAGTATGACAGGTAATCCATACAAACTAGAAGGAGGATATCAGTATAAGGTGTTTCCTCTTTTGTTAGATGAAATTGAAACTGTAAATGGAATGTATTTATATGCAAAAGGATTCTCTACACCAGTTACAAATTCAATAAGTTTTAAAAATATAGAAGTTAGCTATGCAAAACCAAAAGATGTAGAAGGGCTTGACCAATTTGAGGCAGAAATATTAACTCCAGATGGAACAATGTTTAAAAATGGAATTGTTAATGAACAAGACTCTCTACGTTTAGATATGACATTAAAGAAAGTTGGAAAGGTATTTAAACCTAGTGCTGTATACAAATGGTTTTTTATGGACTCAACAGTAACTACTGAAGATGTAAACAAAGGTTGGGATATAGATGGTGGCTTAGGTTGGAGATTAATTAAAGAAGGCGAATATAGTGAGGATATTGTTAAATTTGAAGAGAATGGTAAAATACTAAGAGTTTATCCTTCTTTTGTACCAAACATAGAAACTTTTAAATGTGTTGCAATATTTGGTGGGGAAAAGATTGAGTATCCTGATGGCTCAACACAAACATTTGGAGTATTAAAGCAAGAGGATATAGTTTCTATTGTCGACCAAACTGACGCTGTAAATATTATTATTGAATCTTCTAGAGGAGATGTTTTTAAAGAAGGAGATGGAGTTATAGATACTGAATTAACTTGTAAAGTTGTATTTGGTGTCGAAGTAATGGACCCTAGCAAGTTTTTATATAGCTGGTCAAAAATAGATGATAATGGAAATATTACACCTATTGCAATAAATCAGAATTCAGAAAAATTGACAGTGAATATAAAAAATGATATACTAAATATAGAGAATTATATATGTGAGGTATTTTTAAAATAATAATTGGAGAAAAAAGGAGAGCATTAATAATGGCTAAAAAGTTAAAATCTTTAAATCCAATTATAGGAACAGGATATAAAACATTATCAACGATTAAAGATGGTGAGGATGGAAATATAGAGAATTTTCCAGATACATTACCAAAAATACCTAGGCTATCTTATAAACGCTTAGGCGTATCAGGATTAGAGATAGGATGGGAATTTGAAGATAAAATATACTATACTTATGAATTATATGGTAGTACAACTAAAGGATTTGAGGCATCTGAAGAAAATTTAATATTTCAAGGTCTAGCCTCATCATATTTTTATGAAGCCAAGCCAGGAGAAAAGTGGTATTTTAAAGCAAGAGCAAAGAATACACACGGACGCTACACAGAATTTTCATCAGAGCTTGTAACATATACAGTTAAATTAGACAACTTAGGAGAATATGTTGAAGGTGGGGCTATTCATGGTGCTTTAATTGAAAACGCTACAATAAATAATGCACACATAAAAGATTTACATGCAGACAAAATAACTGCTGGGGTTTTAGATGCAGATAGAATAGGAGCTAATTCTATAACATCTGAAAAAATTCAAGCAAATGCTATAACAACAGGTAAGCTAGCTGCAAATATAATAGCGTCAAACCATATTCAATCTGGTACTATTGAATCTGGTCATATAAAAGCTGGTACTATTGAATCAGACCACATAAAATCTAATTCAATTAACTCAAATCACATACAGGCAAATACAATACAATCTGAGCATATACAAACTGGAGCTATAACGGCTGGAAGTGGTATAATAGCAGAAGGAGCAATAGGTTCGGCTCAAATATCATCACTAGATGCTGCTAAAATAGAAGCTGGTACTATTGATACATCTAAAGTAACTATACAAGGTGCTAATGGACATTTACGTTTAAAAGGAAATAGAATGCAAGTATTCCAAGGAGTAGGCAATCAAGCAAAAGAGAGAGTATCTGTAGGGGATGTAAACGGTGATGGTACTGTATACGGTTTAAGAGTTAGAGGTGCAGATGGACAAACTATCTTGTTAGACGAGAATGGTGTTAAGTCAGAAGGTATCACAGATGGGTCTATCACAAATGATAAGATAAACGAAGATGCTAATATAGATGGTGCTAAACTTAATATAAACTCTGTAATTAACAAAATAAATACAGATGGTACAGAAGTTATACAAGGAACTAAAATTGAAGTAGATGGTACTAACCTTGGTGTTAAGTTATCAGAGATTACTAATAAGCAAACAGAAGATAGTGAGAAAATAACACAAGCATATTCTCAAATAGAAGCAAATGAGAAAGCTATTAAACTTAAAGTGGATGAGCAAACATATACTACAGATAAAAAAGATATGACTAGTAAATTAGAAAAAAATACCAGTGAAATATCTGCAATGAAAGGGCAGATAGCTTTAAAGGTAGAGCAAACAGACATTGAGAATGCTGTTGATGAATTAAGTGGTACTTTTGACCAAAAGATAACGGATGCTAAGGCTGAAATAAAAGCAACTACTGATAGTATAACATCAAGGGTGTCTGCAACTGAAACCGATATAGAAAAAATAAGCAATGCATCAAGTCAAAATTTACTATACAATTCAGATTTTAGAATTATAAATGGTAGTTTGCCTGATGGATGGAGTGTATCTGACAGTTCAAAAATAGCCCTTGACCCAAATAGTACATTACTTGATGGTATTCCTACTTTTTGGTTTAATGTTACAGGTCTTACTGAAAACGCTTATAAAGCTGTATATTCTCCATTTATAGAAGCAAAAGCTGGTGAGAAATTTGTTGCAAGTGCTTATGTTATAGGCTATAATAACTGGTCTACTTTAGATAATGGAGGAGGTTTGGAGATTGAGTATTATAATGACAGTAGTAGAATAAATGTCGCAAGTGTTAGTATAAATAAGAGTAATCTTAATTGGCAAAGATTAGTTGTTAAAGGTACGGCACCAACAGGTACAACAAAGGTAAGAATAAGAGTTCATCCAACTAAAAATGGACAATTTAATATGTCAAAACCAATGTTACAATACGGAGAAACTGTTACAGGTTGGGATAGAGGTTTTGATATAAAAAATCTAACAACTAGATTGGCTACAGCAGAAAGTAAAATAACAGAAGATGCTATAACAAATACTGTTAAAAAGAATTTTTATACTAAATCAGAGACAGATAATCAAATAACTTCTAAAGGCTATCAGACTGAATCAGAAGTTCAACAAACTGTTAATGGATTGGAAGTAAAGGTAAAACAAAGCGGTGGATATAACTTACTAAAAAACTCTAGTGGTTTAGGTGGTGTTGCACATTGGCTTAATAGTGCAAATACTTTTGAAGGGTATACAGATACTAATGTTAAAGAACAAACATCTTGTGGAAAAGGATTTAGATTAGGGAATAATTCAACAAGTGAAAAATTTGCACATTCTCATAGATTTTTACTGCAAAAAGGTAAAAAATATACTGTAAGTGGTAAATATTATGTAGGTAGTGGAAATAAAGGGATTGATGTATTTTTATTAACTTCCAATACAATAGATGCGACAGGAAATAACTCTCTACATTCTTATGATAACGCATATAATTGTGTTACATCAGGCACTCATACAGGAAAATGGCAAAGTTTCTCTAAAACGATAACAGTAGGTTCAACAACCAAAAGTGCAGTTATTAGATTGGACAACAATGGGTCCGACACCAATGGGACTATGGCGTATTCATATTTTGCCGACTTGGTAGTTGAAGAAGGTGAATTATCTTCCCAATGGACACCACATCCTAGTGAAATATACGATGGAGTAACTACAATAGATAAAGATGGTGTTACTGTTACTGCAAGTAATGTTAAGTCAAAAACTAATATGAGTGCGAATGGTTTTAAAATCACTAAAACAGACACTAATGAAGATGTGTTCAAAGTTAATAGTGATGGTACTCTTTATATGAAGGGACAAATTACTGTAACGGGAGGTAGTGTACCAACGTCTAATTTAAGTGGTACTATATCAAGCAACCAATTAAACTCTAGTATTACATCAGACATAAATAATGCAAAGAATAATGCATCTAGTGCATTATCAACTGCTAACACTGCTAAATCAACTGCAGACAGTGCAAAGAGTACTGCTACTTCGGCTCAAAGTACTGCTAACACTGCTAATAGCAATGCTACTAATGCACTAAATACTGCAAACTCAGTAAACAGTACTGTAAATAGCAATAAGGATAATTGGAGTAATGCATACAATAGAGTTAAAGAGTGGGCATATGGAGCAGTTACAGGTACTACAAACATTAATGGTGGTATGATAGCAACAAATACAATAACTGTAAATAAAATGGCGATAGCGGACTTTACAAACTATTGTGAAATGAACATAGACAACTGTAGCACATATGGGTTTACAAAAACAACTGATAGTTCTGCAAGCAATAACCATTGGATGAAATTAAATTCATTAGCTAGAGATACTGCAATAGTAAGTAAAAAAAATTATGATGCATATAAAGGTAATGTTCAAGGAACATATAGAATATCTTTCGAGTTCAATTCAACTGTTAAAGGTGCTACTACAAGTGGTGGTACTGATAGTGTATTAAGACCGATTGGTGTTGGATTATACTGTAAGGATGTTACAGGTGCTAGTAAATGGCATATAGTAAGTTGCAAATCATTTACAAGTGGAGCAAATACATCATATACAGGAACTGTAACTCTTGATTCAAGCATAGTATCTTTTGGAGTATATGTACAAATAGATGGATATGCCCCGTTTACAGGTCAATTACTTATTAGAAATATAAAAGTTAATAAGATGGCTAATGGGGAGTTAATAGTTGATGGAGCAATTACTGCTAATAAAATAGCATCCGGCGCAATAACTGCTACAATGATAACTTCAGGAACATTAGATGCTTCAAAAGTAAATGTTACAAATTTAAATGCAAGTAATATAAAAAGTGGTAAACTTAGTGCAAATTATATAGATGCAACAAATCTATCTGTTAAAGGAGAACTTTTATCAGGGCAAATAAATGGTGTTGGTGGTATAAAATTTGCTCAAGGTGCTGTTATATCTTCATATGATTCCCATGTTTCTGGATATAAAGGTATACAAATTTCTGCCCCTTCGATTAAATTAGGAGATAAAGTGGATATTTACAGTCCTACTCTTATATCAACTGTTACTGGAAAAAGTTCAACTTCATCAACTTCATCAAGTTGGACAATGAGTAATTCAGGAGGATTAAGTTGTTCAACAATAAACACAACAGGAACAACTACAGTTGGAGGTACGTTAAACGTTAGAAATAACATGATAAATGGAATGAATAATCTCCAAATAGGAAGAGGCTCTATAAATATACCTATTTTTGGAGCAAACTACACTTATGATTATATAAAAGGTGGAGCAAGTCGTATAGCATTTGCAGATAGTGGTCCTATACATTTCTTATATAATGGAAGTAAAGGTTCATTTATTGCTGGAGGAACTGTGTATTTACCTCATGCAGGAAATGTAAATTGTGACCATTTTAGACTAGGAGCAGGAATTATGGCAACACCATCTAGTGGTAGTTTCCACTTTTTAACAGCAAATGGTAATACATCACCATTATATGCTGGTGTATTATATTCAGCGACAACTTTATCGTTAAAAGAACCTATGGTGATGTCAAACAATTCTGTTTTTGATAAGATAAATAGTATAGATGTAATTGAAACTAAAAATGGATTGAGATTACATAATCCTATATCAATGGTAGATGCCATAGATGAATCTTCAGAGGTTGTAAAAACTGTATATAATGAAGAAAAAGATGAAATCAAAACGAGTATAGATTATACTTCTGCTATTTCAACATTATGGAAAGCAGTTCAGGAATTAAAACAAGAAAATGATGAATTAAAGGAAATAATTAAAAGTTTATGTCCTAAAGAAAGTGATTTCTTTAAAGACGCAACTGACTGTTAGAAATTTATCAATATTGATAAAGCAAAAATAAATAAAAATGAAATTATTTTGGAAAGGATTTGATTATAGATGAAATTATTAGGTAGTGGATATAAAACTTTAACAAGGATTATTGATGGTATTGCCACAATAATCCTTGAACTTACTAATGATGGTCAGATAGTACCAGTTACAGAAAGTGGTGAAAATTATCAATATGCTTTCACTACTGTTAATCTTTATGAA
>JAGAKD010000128.1 GCA_017625815.1 Lachnospiraceae bacterium
GCTCTTAACAGCCAGGTTCTTGAGGAGCATGAGGCTACATTTGATGCTATTGATTTAGATGCAACTAGAGCAGTTATTCTTACAGGTGCTGGCGAGAAGTCATTTGTTGCTGGTGCTGATATCGGAGAGATGTCAACTCTTACAAAGGCTGAGGGTGAGGCATTTGGTAAGAAGGGTAACGATGTATTCAGAAAGATTGAGACATTCCCTATACCAGTTATAGCAGCTATTAATGGTTTTGCTCTTGGTGGCGGATGTGAGATTTCTATGAGCTGTGATATCAGAATCTGTTCTGATAATGCAGTATTTGGTCAGCCAGAGGTTGGTCTTGGTATTACTCCAGGCTTTGGTGGTACTCAGAGACTTGCTCGTCTTGTTGGTGAGGGTATGGCTAAGCAGATGATTTACTCAGCTATCAATATTAAGGCAGATGAGGCTTTAAGAATTGGTCTTGTTAATGCAGTATATACTCAGGAAGAGTTAATGCCAGCAGCTAAGAAGCTTGCAGCAAAGATTGCTCAGAATGCTCCTATTGCTGTACGTAACTGTAAGAAGGCTATCAATGATGGTATGCAGGTTGATATGGACCAGGCTATCGTTATTGAGGAGAAGCTTTTCGGTGACTGTTTTGAGACAGAAGATCAGAAGGCTGGTATGGGTAACTTCTTAGAGAAGGATAAGGAAAAGAAATTAAAGGTAGTTCCTTTCCAGAATAAGTAATCATAATATGATTTTAACACAATTAGGGTGGTCAATTTGACCATCCTATACGTGTGAAATAAGGATGGCTGTTTGAACGAAACGTATATGAATTCAAACGGTATATTCAATAAATTATCATTAGGAGGACATAAGAATGAAAGTTGGCGTTATTGGTGCAGGTACCATGGGTCAGGGTATCGCAAAGGCATTTGCTATGGTTGATGGTTACGAAGTAGCTCTTTGTGACATCAAGCAGGAGTGGGCTGAAGGCGGTAAGGACAAGATTGCAAAGGGATATGCAAAGCTTGTTGAAAAAGGAAAGATGACACAGGAGAAGGTAGACGAAATCCTTGCTAGTATTACTCCTGGTCTTAAGGAAGATCTTTGTGCAGATTGCGATTTAATCGTTGAGGCTGCATTTGAGGATATGGGAGTTAAGAAGACTACTTTTGGTGAGTTAGATAAGATTTGTAAGCCAGAGTGTATTTTCGCTTCAAATACATCATCACTTTCAATCACTGAGATTGGAAATGGTCTCACTCGTCCAATGATTGGTATGCATTTCTTTAATCCTGCTGACAGAATGAAGTTAGTTGAGGTTATTGCTGGTGTTAACACTCCACAGGAGACAGTTGATACTATTATCAAGATTTCAGAGGAGATTAATAAGACTCCTGTTCAGGTTAACGAGGCAGCTGGTTTCGTTGTTAACCGTATCTTAATTCCTATGATTAATGAAGCAGCATTCATTAAGATGGAAGGTGTTTCAGATGTAGCTGGTATTGACGCAGCTATGAAGCTTGGTGCTAACCACCCAATGGGACCACTTGAGTTAGGTGACTTCATTGGATTAGATATCTGTCTTGCTATTATGGACGTTCTTTACAATGAGACAGGTGATAGCAAGTATCGTGCATGTCCATTACTTCGTAAGATGGTTCGTGGCGGTAACCTTGGTTGTAAGAGCGGTAAGGGATTCTATATCTACAATGCTGACCGTACTAAGACACCAATGGATGCTCAGTAGAAGCAATCCGATTTATTCGTAATATTATTAGGAGGAAATAAAAGATGGATTTTACTTTAAGTAAGAAGCATGAGATGGCAAGAACTCTTTTTAGAGATTTTGCTCAGAATGAAGTAAAGCCTCTTGCACAGGAAGTTGATGAGACAGAATGCTTCCCAAGAGAGACAGTAGAGAAGATGGCTAAGAGTGGTTTCTTAGGCATTCCTGTACCAAAGGAGTACGGCGGACAGGGTTGTGATCCTTTAACATATGCTATGTGTGTTGAGGAGCTTTCAAAGGTTTGTGGTACTACAGGTGTTATCGTATCAGCTCATACATCACTTTGTGTTGACCCAATCCAGACATATGGTACAGAGGAGCAAAAGCAGAAGTACCTTCCAGACCTTTGTTCTGGTAAGAAGTTAGGTGCTTTCGGCCTTACTGAGCCAGGTGCTGGTACAGATGCACAGGGTCAGCAGACTAAGGCTGTTCTTGATGGAGATGAGTGGGTACTTAATGGTTCTAAGTGTTTCATCACTAATGGTAAGGAAGCAGATGTATATATTGTAATTGCAGTTACTGGTATCGTTGAGAAGAAGGGTCGTCCTTTCAAGGAGATTTCAGCATTTATCGTAGATAAGGGAACTCCAGGATTTACTTTCGGTACTAAGGAGAAGAAGATGGGTATCAGAGGTTCTTCAACTTACGAGCTTATCTTCACAGACTGTAGAATTCCAAAGGAGAACTTACTTGGTCAGAAGGGTAAGGGATTTGCAATCGCTATGCATACACTTGATGGTGGACGTATCGGTATTGCAGCTCAGGCTCTTGGTATTGCAGCAGGTGCTCTTGAGGCAACTATTAACTACGTTAAGGAAAGAAAGCAGTTTGGTCGTTCAATCGCTCAGTTCCAGAATACTCAGTTCCAGTTAGCTGATATGGCAACTAAGGTTGAGGCAGCTAGAAACTTAGTATATAAGGCAGCTATGAAGAAGGCACAGTATCAGATTGACCACAAGACTTCATACGGTGTTGAAGCAGCAATGGCTAAGTTATATGCTGCAGAGGTAGCTATGGAAGTAACTACTAAGGCAGTTCAGTTACATGGTGGATACGGATACATCAGAGAGTACGATGTTGAGCGTATGATGCGTGATGCTAAGATCACAGAGATTTACGAGGGTACTTCAGAAGTACAGCGTATGGTTATCTCTGCTGACTTATTAAAGTAAGGAGGTACTTATCGTGAAGATTATAGTTTGTATTAAGCAGGTACCTGATACTAAGGGTGGAGTTAAGTTCAATCCAGATGGTACATTAGATAGAGGAGCAATGCTCACAATCATGAATCCTGATGATAAGGCTGGTCTTGAGGCAGCCCTTAGAATTAAGGATGAAACAGGCGCAGAAGTAACAGTTATCACAATGGGTCTTCCAAAGGCTGAAGATGTTCTTCGTGAGGCTATGGCTATGGGCGCTGACAAGGGAATCCTTGTTACAGATAGAGTTCTTGGTGGTGCCGATACTTGGGCTACATCAACAACTCTTGCAGGTGCAATCAGAAACTTAGAGTATGATTTAATCATCACTGGTCGTCAGGCTATCGATGGTGATACTGCTCAGGTTGGACCACAGATTTCAGAGCATCTTAACATCCCAGTTATTTCATATGCTGAGGATATTAAGGTTGAGGGTAACAGCGTAATCGTTAAGAGACAGTATGAGGACAGATATCATATGGTAAAGGCTGAGATGCCATGTCTTATCACTGCACTTGCAGAGTTAAACGAGCCACGTTACATGACTCCAGGTGGAATCTTCGATGCATGTGATGCAGAGATTACAGTATGGGGAAGAGCAAATCTTGTTGATGTAGATGATGCTAACCTTGGTCTTAAGGGATCACCTACTAAGATTGCTAAGGCTTCTGATAAGGTAAGAAAGGGTAGCGGTGAGAAGGTTACTCTTGATCCAGCTGAGGCTGTTGATTACATCGTAGGCAAGCTTAAA
>JAGAKD010000129.1 GCA_017625815.1 Lachnospiraceae bacterium
ACTGTCCTCGGACTGACTACAGTAAAATACCTGAGCCCCTTTTACACCTGGGTCTGAATATGCATTTTGATGTATGCTTATAAGGCAAGTTGCGTTAGACTGGTTTATTAGCTCTACTCTATTACTCATATCCGAAGTTTTTTTGTTTGTGGCTCCTGGTATGGCTAGGTTTGCATCTTTATCTCTAGTAAGTATAACTATTATTCCTTTCTCTTCCAACTCTGCTTTTAGTTTTAAAGCAATTTCCAAATTTATATCTTTTTCAAGATTTCCAGCAGTACCCACCTTCCCTGGGTCATTTCCACCATGCCCGGCATCAACCACTACAATTATTTCTTCATCGTCCTTTGCATCTACCATTATCATGAAACAATTGCACACCGCTAAAATAAAAAAGATAGCAACTCCTATAAATACGATGTATTTGTGGTCCCTAAACCACTGCTCCACCTTCATATAAAGAGTTGCTAGCTTTTTAAAAACATAATCCATACAATTCACTACTTCTTTTTCTTCTATATATAATATAGAAGTTTTAAATAAGATATGAATGATTATATTAAATTTTACATCAATCCTTGCTCAACAAGTTCACTGCGACGTTTTCTCATAGCGTCAAGAATAATATCCTTTGCCCATATAGCCTGCTCCTTTGTTGCCTCTGGAACACCTAAAAGTGGATATGGTTTACCGAGCTTCTCATATTTCTCAACACCCATGCTGTGATAAGGAAGTACATCTAATGCGTTGATGTGTCTAAACTGTGCAAGATATTCTCCTAATTGTTTTAGGTATCCCTCATTTAATGTAATACCTGGCACCAACACGTGTCTTATCCAGATAGTTTTTTCTTGCTCATCCATAAACTTGAGAAAATCAAGTATATTATCTTGTGGCTGACCTGTTAAATTCTTATGTTCAACAGGGTCAATGTGCTTGATATCAAGCATAATAAGATCAGTAACTTTCATAAGGCGCTCATACTTGGCAAGTATCTCTGGCTTATTACGTCTAAACTGAATACCTGAGGTATCAAGACATGTATGAATGTCTCTTTTCTTCGCCTCTTCAAAAAGCTCTATAAGGAAATCTATCTGCAAAAGAGGTTCACCACCTGTTACAGTAAGACCACCACCCTTGAGGAATGGTTTGTAACGCTCATAATCATCTAAAATTTCTTCAACTGTTTTTTTCTCGCCCCCCTGCATAAGCCAAGTGTCTGGATTATGACAATACGCACATCTCATAGGGCAACCCTTAACGAAAACTACGTATCTTATACCCGGACCATCTACGGTACCAAAGGTCTCTATTGAATGTATAATGCCTTCCATAATATATCTCCTTGTGGTCTATATCTATTATATTTGTGAAATCTACGTTAATTATACATATAAGCATTTGTATAAGCAAGCACCAGATTGGCCCTCCGTCATTATCACTATCTTACAGTCTCTGTTCTCCAGCAAACGTAACATATTCACCCATACATTGAGCTATATCAGAATTATATACTGCACTTAATGCCGTGTCAAAGGATATATCAGGGTCATTAACC
>JAGAKD010000130.1 GCA_017625815.1 Lachnospiraceae bacterium
CCTGACTTCTCAGCGATTACATTAACAACTGTCTCATTAAGACCAAGGTTAAGAATTGTATCCATCATACCAGGCATAGAAGCTCTAGCACCTGAACGAACAGAAACAAGAAGTGGATTCTCAGTATCACCGAACTTCTTGCCAGTGATCTCTTCCATCTTATCGATGTATTCCATAATCTGTCCCTGAATTTCATCATTGATTACTTCGCCGTCCTCATAGTACTGAGTACAAGCCTCTGTAGTAATTGTGAATCCCTGTGGTACAGGAAGACCAATGTTAGTCATCTCTGCAAGGTTAGCACCCTTACCACCAAGAAGGTTTCTCATGCTTGCATCGCCTTCTTTAAACAAATATACCCATTTGTTTGCCATGTTAATATTACCTCCTAAGTATCATTAAAATTGTAATGACGTCAAATGGCGCGACGTCACCACGCTGTCAATAAGTATACCATAAAGATTCTAAAGTTTAAACCTCTTTTTTTTAAAAAATATGGATTTTTTATCCATTTTTCTTGAATAAAAAATCCATACTTCAATTTATTTAACAAAAATATTGAATTATTTACTAAATAATCTGTCTTTTGCCAATATTTCATCAACAATTGCAAGAAGAATATCCAAATCTTTTCTCATAAGAGTTCTACACTCATCAAGAGCCTTCTGGCTATATATATTCTTCTTAACCTCGAAAGAATCTACATAGTTATTCATGGCTATATCAACCTTCTTCTCTTTAAAAAGTATATTGGTATATCCATCCGCCATCTCGTCAGCACGAACCACATTTTCCATGAACTGAGGAGTCAATATATAAAATGCCATCTCATCATTGTTAGTTTTTACTTCAAACTGATTGTTAAATGCTTCATTTTCAAGTTCTATAGTATTGGTCTCAATACCTACAAGGTCCGCTGCTGAGCCGAGTAAATCCGCAAAAAATCCCTTCTTACGAGGGTTTCTTCTCTCCACAATCCTAACATAACCATCTATCTTGTTGCCAAGGTCCATTCTAAAGAAATGACCCTTGAACACAGTACTATATGTGGTTCTTCTTCGCCCATCACTATCTCTATAGGTTCTCTTTTCTTCAAGCTCAATATCACAATAAACTATACCTATACCTTTATACTTACCACTGATATAGTCCGACCCCGAAATACGGTCATACCCTGGCATAATTGATGATTTTTTAATAGTATCTCTGTTTATATAATTTGAAGGTTCATAGCCCTCTATCTCAATTTTTTCTGCTATTAATTCTTTAATTATGTGTTCACCTATAAAATTCTTCTTTGCCTTCTTCAAATTAGAATTTTTCTTGCTAAGAGGTCCCACAGCTATACATGCCACTAGGGCTATAACCAAGCTTATAATAAAATTATGTCCATTTACATAGTCCATAAGGGCTGAAAAGAAGCCTACAGGTATAGCTATAGCTACCAACAGCAACAAAATACTATTAACTTTTATCTTATTTTGATATTTTTTTAATTCTGACAAAATTTGACTATCATTCATATCTTCTCTTTCCTCTCCTTTTAGTCACATTAGTAATGTATATATTTTGAATTGTACAAACATTTTTTACTTTAAACAATATAAAATTTGCGATATTACGCAATCTAAAGTTCTAGATTTGTGTTTTTATCCATATTTATCTTTGATTAAAACCGAATATATTTTTTACTTTTTCACATACTACAAATGAAAGGAAGGTATTTAATTATGGCAAAGAATAACGCAAACAACAATTATAGCAACAACTCATCAAACAATTATTCAAACGACAATAGCTCAAATAATTACTCAAACAACAACACAAACAAGGCTTCTAACAAGACTTCAAATAAGACTAGCAACAAAGCTAGCAACAACTCAAGCAACGACTATTCTAGCAACTGCAGATAGTAAATAAAAAAGGCCGATTAAGATGGTTACTATAACCACCATCTTAATCGGTCTTACATATTATTTAGCTTTCCTGGGACATTTTTTTCTCACACTTAGCTACACCGTCAATAAATAACTGATTATGGCCAAATATATCTATAGCTTTCTCGTAGCACTCCTTTGATTTTGCATAATCTCCCATTTCAAAATATACATAGGCAAGTTCTTGCCATGCATCATGGCGATAGGCAAAAAAGGTGTCCTTTTCTCTTTTTTCTTCAAGAGCAAGATTACAACATTCTATAGCCTTTTCATATTCTCCTATGGCTCTATAGTATTCTGAATTTTTAAGGTATGCATATGCATAGCTTGCTCCCTTTGCCTGCTCCATGGCAATCTCGTGATATTCCTTATATTCCGGCTTATTTATATCGTCTATGTGACTTAAAGCTAGCAACAATAAACCAGCAGTTCGAGTATCCTTATTCGTATCAAGCTCCATAGTCTTTTTGAATAGCTCTATAGCTTCCTCATATCTGCCATGGTCAAGAAATACAAATCCCATAGATCTATGTATAGAAATTGCTTCTGGAATTCTTTCTATGCCCTCTTTGTAAACTCTATATGCTTCCTCCACATATCCCTCATTGCCATAGAAGCAACATAGATTTCCATATAAAGGCTTAAGCATTTCTATATCCTCAGTCTCTGCAATAGCCTTTTCCATAACCTTTACACAGGTATCCAGGTCATTCATTCGAACAAGAAGCTCGGAATAATCTATAGCAAACCATCTAGATAAACCAAATTCTTCTACACTCAATTCGCAAGCCTGCTTTGCTTCCTCAAACTTCTTAAGGCAAGCTAAGGCAGCACATTTTACATCGTAGGCTCTTCTTCTGTATGCAGTGTCCTGACTCACTTCTAATATTCTATTGGCACACTTTATACTTCTTTCAAAGTCTCCCAAAACATGACAAACATTTGCTATTCTATTGAGGAAAAATACGTCATCAGGTATTTCCTCTAAGCCTTGTTCTAGGAAGGTAATTGCCTTTTCCTCCTGGTCTAGTCTTTCGTGACAACCGGCAATCCAGGTATATATATTCAAATAATCATCTTCGTCTTCTAAATTGGCTTCTTCTGTTCCTCTCCTGTCTAAGACAGACTGGAATATCTCTATTGCCTTTTCATTTTCTCTGTCCCTCATAGCAAGTCTAGCTCTTTTTATGTCTATATCATCATTCGGATATCCTAGTAAATCAAAGCGCTTAATTACTTCTCTTACCTTATCGTACTCCTCACATTCCCAGTAAAGCTTAGACAAGATGACATATGGTTCATAAAAATATCTAGCAATCCTTATAGCTGTTTCACAAGCCCCCACAGTGTTGCTATAGTCATTTAACTGGTAGAAGCATTTTGCCATATATAGATAAGCGTCAAAGGAAATACTTGTATCACGTATCTTCTCACATACCTGAAGACATTCCTCGTAGCACCCAGTCTCATACTCTAATCTACACAGTGCTGCATAGGCATATTCAATATATTCGTGATTTTTCAAGGTTGCTACGTGAAGATATTTTCTCGCTTCATCATAATTCTTAAGGCTGATATAACACTCACCAATATAATAGTTAGCGTAATAAAATCTACTCTTATGATGGAGAGCCTTTTCTGAATTATCCTCCTTAGGAATAGCTAGTATAGCATCCTTCCAAGCAAACATTCCCTCTAATGCCTTTTCGTAATTCTTAAGACACATATAGTTACGTCCTAGAAGGTCATAATATTCACATCTGTTATCCTCGCTAGGTGTAAAGCCTGTAAGTACCTCTATACACTTGTCTGACATACCATTTCTATAGTAGCACCAAACCAAATCATACTTTACTTTCTCATTATCTGGCTCTTCCTTAAGTATGTTGTTATATTTGTCTATGAGTCCAGTATTAGCTTTGGCGAGACCATATCTTGCCCCATCATCATATGGATTGATATCAATAAGCTTCATGTACAAATCCCTAGCAGCTTCATAATCCTCTTTTACGCAATACATATCACCAAGTCTTGCTTGAACTGCATAGTCATCTGGGTCAAGCTCTGCCATATGACCATAGTGTTTCTCTACACCCTCTGCATCTTTTCTAATCAAGGCAATATCCCCAGTAAATAAAAGAATATAGAAATCATCAGGATTCTTTTCTAATAATTTTTCACCTCTTTGCTGCAAGGCTTTTAGTTCATCTACGTATTTTTCACGTCTCTCCTCTTCTGATGAAACTGTTTTATTAATCTTGTGTAATTCATATCTACATTTGCAAAGCTCAAGATAAGGATGATAAATATCCATTGCATCAAGCTCATCAATGAGTCGTTTCTCCTCTTCCACATTCTGCTGTCGGATATAATTATCAAGGCCGTAGTATAAGTCAATGAATCTGTCAATGTCCTTCAGGTCACCCTCAAACAAATAATAATTTATAGGATCTCTGTAAGTGGCATTGTCTAATATATGACTGATAAATCCCTTTGGAAATCTCTCGCAGAGTTCTTCCTTTATATCATCAATCTTAAAGAATTCTACAAATAATTTGTAAACCTCCTGGGGAACTAAATTATAGCTCATCAAATATACTAAAAGCTTAGTCATAGCCTCATCAGCAGTATCAACAGCACTAAACACCTCACGAGCTAAAAATTCCTTCCACTCTGATACATCTATTCTTCTGTTAAAATCCTGATACAAGGCATTAAGCTCATATTCCAATGTACCTGGAACTAAGCCCTTATCTTCACTAGGACTTTCTTCCTCCACTATATCCGCATCATACATAGCTTCATCATAAGCTTGACGAAGAGCCATAAATCCCTCCTGGTTATCCTCAGGATTAACATTTACAAGCTTTGCTCTGTAAGCTTTTTTAATAGCGTCTTTATCTTTTGTTTTATCTATACCTAGAATCGTCCACTTATCCATAATTATTCTCCTTTATGTCATTACCAAAAATTCTAACACATTCACTATAAAATAACTAGACAAATGAATAAAAATACCTACATTGAATGTAAAAAACGCCAGATAATTAAACTATCCACCATTCAGAGGACAGTATAAATCTTATCCGACGTTTTTTTCTAATCCATATTATAAATTAAACTGACTAATAGTCATCTGCAATGACTGAATACTATTCATAACATTCTTTGACTCTTCTGAAACATTCTCGCTCGCAAATGTTATCTCTTGGAGATTTCCGTTTACGGACTGAACTGCAGCATCCAATTCTCCTTGTGAAGTAGCAATAGTATCTAGCATTCCATTGATATTCTCAATAGCTACTCTTAATTCTTCTGCATTAGCCTCAAGACCACCACTTACTTCTGAATAGTATGTTGCATCTTCTTTATAGTTTTCTGCAAGAGACTGAAGCTTGTCATAATCTTTTAACACAACACTATTAAGGAATGAGATAATATTTTGACACTCTTGAGACAATACCGCCACACTGCTAATAACCTTATCAGTGAGTTCATTTACCTTCTCAATCTCATCACTTGTGGTATTACTAAGGTTTTTAATCTCCTCTGCAACTACCGCGAATCCTTTTCCAGCCTCCCCTGCTCTAGCAGCCTCAATAGAAGCATTAAGAGCAAGCAAGCTTGTCTGACCAGCTATAGCGCTGATAGCATTTGAAACCTCCACAATCTGCGAAATAACCTGTGTTTCTTCAATGGCAACTTCAAGCTTCTTCTGGCTCTCATGAGTAAGCTCAACTGCATATTCCTTGTCCTTAAGCACCTCTGGAACCATATGCTCAACTCGCTTTATAATCTCACTGGCTTTTTCAGTAATGGTCTCTGTATTCTTTACAAGTTCATCGATAGAGTTTGACACATCCTTGCAGGTTGAATCAATGTACTGAATACTCTCTGTCTGGTTAGCGACGTTGGCTCCTGTCTCCTCCATAGTAGCACTAATTTCCATAATGTTGCCACTCATCTTTGAAACACCATCTGTAGTTCCTACCATCTTATTTTGTATCTTAATACTCTCTTCTTGTGTTCTATGAATAGTAGATATTACTCTTGTCTCAAGCTCATTAATAAGATAGTCTATATCCTTGACCTCAGATGATTGAATCACACACTTATCACGACCAATAACCTTGTCCTTGATAAAGGTCTTCATATTAGCCATCGGCTTAAGCATAAGGCTAATAACAATATTTAAAATTATGATAGATACTATAAGTAAAACCATATCTGTAACAAGTGGCATAACAAGATTATCCCTAATCTTGCCTGATATAACAGAGGTATTCTGTGTAATACCCAGTTTCCATCCTGTAGTTGCAATCTCATCTACTACATAGTACTTTTCCTCACCGTCATAGTCCTTAAAGGTAGATACTTCCTCAACTGTCAAATCAATCTTAAGCTTATCTGAAAGAATTGTATTACCCTCTTCATTTGGTAGATATGCCTCGTTCTCGTGAGTAATTATGCTTCCATTTCCTGCTAAGAGGAATGTCTCAACGGTCTCGTCATTACTAACATTTTTAACCATATCAATAAGACTATCAATAGTAATATCCGCAAGAACAACTGCCTGCTCATCTCCCATCATAAATGGAACTGCTATTGAGACAACCATCTTGCCTGAGGCAAAATCTTTGTATGGGTCTGTATATATAAGATCTCCCGATTCCACCGCATCTATCCACCAGCTTCTTGTAGTTGGATCAAGGTCTATAGTAGAATGGTCTGCTGGAAAAACCGCACCATCATAACCAAAACAGCAATAATACATTAGTGCATCTTCATTATCAGCAAGATTAACTTCCAGATAATCCATAATCGCATCTACGTCATCGCTATCCATGTCCTGCAGAGCATTTTTCAGAGAATTAACTATATCTCCTTGTCTTACAAGCCACTCATCAATAATCTTTGTGTTTCCCTCTACCTCCGCAAGTAGTATATCCTTCTCACTTGTCTTAAGTGCCTTCTGTAAAACTATTGAATTAATCGTAGCCGTGATGGCTATAATAACAACCATACAAACTGCCACACACAGGATTATTCTTCCTTTGATACTACCGAAAAAACCGTATCCTTTTTTCATATCATATCCCCCTTATATTAAAAAATGTACTACAGAACATTTAATTTACTGTAGTACATTTTACACTAATATATATGCATTTTCAATAACAGGTCATAGATTTAATTAACTTTTACAGTTACATCTACTATGACTATCCCTGCATCTTCCACCGCCTTATTTGTTCCACAAAAAACAATATTTCCAAATTCACTGTCATCTTCCAAAGTTACAAATTTATTATATTTATAACCTCCATTTTCGATTAAGTTTGTAATTTTTTTTACTGCCTCAGTCTCGTCGAGCCAATAAAACACTATAAACTCATCACCCTTTTGTGCAAACAATTCTGTGCCAGTATATTCTGCATGGATATCGTCATTTATGGTTACTGTATATCCCTCTTCCTTCAGGTTATTCTCCATCTCTTCTACATCTGGGTAATAGGTTCCCTGCTCGTCTTTTCCACATGCGGTTAAGAATAAAGCCGAAAGACAAAAAATTAATACTAATAGCTTTTTAACTTGCTTCATTCATTATTTCTCCTTATAAATCATTAAATATACTCCACAATTATTCGTTAATCAGCACTCTCGGCGTTACCTTCTTCATCTTCTTTGAAACTATATAAGAGAACAGATAATACATAAGAGACATAAATACCACCGGTATAATTGCTGCCACAATATTTAAGCTTGATGAAAAATTATACATACCGAACATCTTAAGAATTACGCTAAGTATGTCATCTGCAAAGAGTAAAGTACATATGATTCCAAGTACAGCACCTACAAATGCACAGATTACAAATCTAACTGCAAATTGTCTTCTAAGCTTAGCTGATGTAAATCCCATAGCCTTATATATTCCGTAATCCTGCTTTTCCTTTGCGAAGATTTTGGCACATACTAGAACTACTGTTATAGCAACGAATATACCGGAAAGTACGTATATAAGTATAGTTATACCATAAAGAGCAACTATTATAGGGTCGTCTCCCTGCCAATCACCAGCATCCTCAATATACACCTCTTCCAAGGTATATTTTTCTTCTATCTTGGCACTTATCTCTTCATAGTTTTCATCATTCACTAAATCATAGCAATAAGCTCGTTTAATTTCCCCTTCCGGCTCTCCAACTATTCTGTAATAACCATCAAGTGACATAGTTATATTTTTTCCTGTGTCATTAGTACACTGATAATATCCCACCACTATAAAATCTGCTGTTTTGTCACCAAGACCTACGCTAACTTTATCTCCAATCCGTATTCCAAAATTTTCTGTCATATACTCTGTTATAAGAATTTCGTTGTCATAGGTACATGTTCTTCCCTTATATACATTTTTAACAAATTCTGGTTCACTAATTATTCCACACCATATCTGGCTGTCATTCATAATTACATAATTGGAACCATAGACAAATCTATTAAACTCTGTATATTCTCCTATAATACTCTCTACATCAGCAAGTCTTTCATAATAATGTTCATCCGGTGCTACACTAATTACCATCTCATATGCAACAGGGCTAAACATCTCATTTACATTATCCTGATCAGTAAAATAAATAGACATGTCACTTATGGTAACCATAAAAAATGTAAGTATAGCTGTAATAAGCACCGCACCTATATACTGTTTCTTACCAGAGGTAAGCTGTCTATATGCAAGAGATGTTCCAAGTACCTTCTTAGATATAGGCAACTTGAAAAGACTTGAAAAATGCACATCTTTTCTGCCACCACTTATAGCTGAAACAGGACTTATTTTAGATATCTTTCTAAGCTTAAGCACGATAAATATTCCAATTACTAAAAATATAGCCACAAGTGTAAGTACACACTCAAAAATTGCCGGTGTATTATCTACATAAAGACCTATAGCTGGTCTTGTCATACTGTTTACAAGGGAAACTACCGGCATAGCTACAGGAATACCTATAATTGCACCTATAACCCCAACTACCATATATCCAAGCATTATAGAAAGCTTGATTTTCTTATTGGTCATACCAACAGCTTTAAGAATTCCAAGATTAACAAAATCCTGCTCGATACTGCTATTTATATTGTGTCCAAGCACAATAAGGGTTGCCACCACAAGCATTACTACAAATATAACCAATATACCTGAAAATATATTAGTAAGCATGGTCATATAGTTGTATGCCTGAGTTCTTGTAAGTGTTATCCATGAATAGCCTGCATAATTAGTTTCCTTATTAAGCTTTTTCTCAAACTCAACATCAGTTATTCCGATGCTCTCATCCTTGAATATACTCAAAATAATTCCACTGCCATTGTAGTTTCCATGCAACTCCTTAAAATCATCATCACATATAAGCAAAGTTTTTATACCCATTAAAGATGAACCCATATATGGGTCTTCCATATAGGCAGCTATCTCATAGTGTAAATCCTCTTCTCCTTCTTTACCTAAAGTCACAACGTCACCAATCTTAGTATCGTATAAGGACTTAAAGCTTACTGGAACTATAATCTCTCCCTTAGATAAAGTGAAATCGTCTAATTCATTATCATTTTCATCATAAATCTTATAGTTAAGACCACTTGTTTCGTAAGACACGGTAAATGTAGTACTGTTTCCCTCTCCTCCATTAACATCATATATCTGAAGAAACATACTCTCTACAAGCTTTGCATCCTCGACACATTCCTGTGCCTTAATATCATCAGCAAGTTCCTGACAGAAAATTTTATAATCTTCATAACCTTCCATCCCTGCCTGATAATCCATAGCCGCTATAATGTGACCAAAGCCAACCTCTTCCATAGCTTCTGTATCTCTTCTATTTGTATTTATAATTGTGGTAAATACCGCAGTAAGAGCAAGGGACACAACAAACATGAGTATTGCAATGCTTATGTAGGAGCCCTTATTTTTTCTAATGTTTCCCTTTATAACTGTTAATATCTCTCTCATTATGGCACCACCCTTCTACCAGTGCATTGATGAAAGCCAAGAATTAACCTGTATCTCACGGTCCTTAATATCCTTTTCATCAAAGGTAGGAAGCTCCATCTCTCCTAAAATCTTACCATCCTCAAGATAGATAAGTCTGTTTCCACGAAGAGCAGATCTAACATCATGTGTAACCATGAGTATACTCTGACCTTTTTTGTTAATCTCTGTGAGAAGATTAAGTACATCTACTGTATTTTTACGGTTAAGTGCACCTGTTGGCTCATCTGCAAAAAGAATTCCCGGCTCATTTATAACCGCTCTAGCGATAGCAGCTCGCTGAGCCTCTCCACCAGACACTTGTGAAGGAAGTCTATCCTTAGCCTCACTTATATTCATTTGTTCCATAAGCTGTAAGGCTTTTTCCTTAACCTCTGCCTTTGTCTTTTCCTTATCCATATATCCTGGAACTAATATATTCTCCATTAGTGAAAGGTTACTTACCAGATGCACCTGCTGGAACACAAAACCGAATTCCATAGAACGAAAATCTGCCATTTTCTTTTCCTTTAAAGCAGTAAGCTCCTCTTCTCCATAGAACACCTTACCTGAAGTTGGCATATCCATTCCACTCAAGCTATATAAAAGTGTAGAC
>JAGAKD010000131.1 GCA_017625815.1 Lachnospiraceae bacterium
CCTTTTCATAAAATCAATATTCGTTCAAGCGTTCACACCTGACACATTTAATTTAGCATATAATTTTCAGAAAAATTTTTAAATTTCATCTGGAACAATACATGCATCTCTTGCCGGTAGAACCGGACAAGTTTTTTCGCAATCTTTTATAAACTCTTGCATAGCAGAAACAGCATCAAATACTGATTCTGACTTCCAAATGAGTTCACGTTTTTGCTTGCATCCCTTCTCGCAAACAAAATTACAATAATATTCTTGCGGGCTCCACTGACTCATAGATTTCCTTCTTATTTAATATAATAGGAAGTGAGAGGCCGAACTTTCTTTTTTAAATATCCTGTATTTCATCGAAATAAGTATCGGCTCAATGAACTCACTGCCTCGGCCAAGCTCTTTGGATCAAACTATTAGTGTTCAGAAGAAATAAGCATTGGCTCTATATTATATTATACAATAAATTTTTTATATTTTTTACTTAGTATTCAAAAAAGATACTAAATAATCTACATCATATGGTCTAACAAGCTTCTGACCTTCTGCTGGCTTGATCTTAATATCAGATGTGAAGATTATATCTGCTTCCTCAGGAGTTTCGACAACTTCACCTCTTGCCGCAAGAACTCGACCCATATTAAACACTTTAAGATATCTAGAATCAAGGTAGTCAGAATAAGAAGCTATATCAGTTAATGATACAACTCTACAACCACTATTGTTAGTCAAATTAAGAACAACAAGCTCTTCATTTTCAAGGTCAATAGCAAAACCGATATAGGAATTTGACTCACCCTTTACTTGAATATCTGTTTCAATATTCTTAGCTGACCAAGCCTTAGTATTAAGATTGTCCTTACACTGATAACCACAGTGAACTTCACCTTTGTCGAAACGTCCACCAAAACCATTAAGAGTGTAAAGCACATACTTATAACCCTTCTCGCGAAGTTCTGAAAGCTTAAAGTCTTGATACTCTGCACCATTATTAGATCTGTCATCACCAGAACAGAGAGCACTGTCACCAAATGGTTTAGTACTATAAGAACCCCAATACAAAGTATCTACACTGTTATAAGAAACAGTAAGGTCCTTAAGCATACAAGCGGAAGCATCTATATCATAAACGTCCTTCCAGTAACAGAAAGTTCTGATATAATCTGACTTAATCTTAACACGGCTGCCAGTTGGAAGAACATCAAGGCCCTTTCCGGAAGCAGTTGTATTAAATGGAATAGCTACCTTATCAAATTCTGGGTCAATATAAACCTTTCCGATAGACTCTGCAGCCTTATATGCCTCTACAATCTTGTTAGAAACAAATGCAGTAAGCATATCCTTCTGTGAATCTGAAAGCTTAGACTTTCTATTCTCAAACTCATATTCAGTTTCAGTATGAGCTGTTACCAAGTTATTAGAAAAAAATCTGAAAGTTCTTGGACGCTCATAGGTATCCTTATTAAGGCCAAGTAAAAGCTGAGCAAGGACGATAGGATTTTCTGCTTGAACTAAATCAAGAATTTCATTAAACTCCTTCTCTGACTTAGCACGAGAAAGTACCCAAACAAGATTTCTTTGGAGAAGAGAACCATTCTTAGCGAATACCTTTGCCGCCTCTACTGGCTTGTTAAGGTCAATAAAGTGCTTTGCGGCCTTATAAGGGCTTCTTGCATTAGTTTCATGAGGATTCTTACCCATAATCTTCTTATAAATAGTATTGAAATACTTTGCCTGCTTCTTAGAAAGAGGACAAGGATAACAATTTGAAAGTGCTACATACAAAAGATTAAAAGCTTCACGATTACCTCTAACATTAAAAGTTGACTTTTCACCAAATAGATCTACACTAAGCTTTACAACATCCTTCTTATCAAGCTGAGCAGCAAGAGCTGGAGAATTAGTTAAAGTAAATACATGAATAAGATTATCTTTACACATAATCTTACAATCAGTATCATAATAACCACAGTTGAAAAACTCAAGGAAAATATCAGCTTCATCTACGCCCCATGGTCTGGTATAGCTACAATAAGCTGGCATAATCTCAGTTGTTATAATATCTATGGCTTGCTCACCATCTATAATAGTAAAGCTTCTGAGCTTAAGCTCGTCACCTTCTACATACTTAGGAAAAGCCCTCTTAAAAACTTCTACACGATCAAAATCTTCTCTATTTTCAGACTCAACGCCAGTAATAAATTCGATCTTGATATAAGAAACAAGTTGCTCAATCAAAAGCTCGTCACATGAAAGATACTTGATATCTTGAGGATTTGCATAAAAGCTCTTTGGAACACTGTGTCCCATAATACGAGAAAATACCTTTACAATGTCTTCTGTAAGTCTCTCTGGGTTAGTTATTTTAACACCAAAAGTAGACAAAAGCTTAAGAGCATAATAAGGATAACGCTCGTCCACAATGTTACAATCTGATTCTACATAGTGCTTCTCAAAAAGCACAGCTTCTCTAGTATTCTTTGAATTAGTTATCATAAAAAATCCTTTCGGCCTAATCTAAGGCTCTAAATTATAATTAGTACCAACATTTACCGGTACTAATTATATTATACAATATTATTCTGCTGAATTTTCACCATTTTGTGCAGCTTCTTGGAAGAAACCAATAAATCTATTTGAGTATGTACCCATTTGATTTACCATTTCATCTCTAATTTGCTTATAAGCCTCTTCTGAAACTCCATTAGCTTCAAGAATTGCATCAAGAACAAGTTGAATTTCGATAATATTTTCTACAGTTGGCTTATTAAAAAACTGATTACACACTGTACCTACTTGATTAACAAGCATTTCAAGGAAGAATTCATTATTCTTACACTCAGCATAATTGATAATCTTTTCTTGCTCCTTTACAAGCTCAGGAAGTTTGTCTTTAATTACTTGAATTTGCATAATTTTATACTCCTTAAATGTATTTATATTATATTATACAGTATTAATTTTTAATTTTTATCTTATAAATTTCGCCACGTTGACTTATTATCTCATATCTCGAAGAAAATTCATTCATAGATACACTATCATCAACAGTTACTTCATAATAATACTCACCGGTTTCTGCTGGCACAGCAGCACCAATTATAACAAAGAGCATTACCCAAACTAAAATAGCCAATAAAATCAAAGCTAGCCAAGTAGGATCATCACTAGCACACGCAAATACAATAGCTACAACTACTAATATAAAAGCTAATATACTTGGTATAATCCAAGCTGCAGGATGAATCCCTGGGATAGGTATTTGATTTAATATTGTGATTCCTTCCATTAATTCTGGCATTGTTCATCCTCCTTAAGCAATTGTGCCGATACAAGCATGAATAATAGCGCCAATACCAAAAATTATTAAATATGCAATAGCTTTTGCAATTTCTCTACTTGTATGTGGAAACTCATCTGGGTCATCATTATTCTTAGCTAAATTATGATTACCAAAAATAAATGATACAGCCATTGAAAGCCCTAAAATCCAGCCATAAGTCATATCTGGCCTAATATCAGCAGGGAAAAGTGGTCCTATAAACCAATTCCAAAAACAAAGAGCATAAACAGCACCTAGAAAAGCGTTACCAATAGCAATAATAAGACCAATAATCCAGTCTAGCCAATTTGTTTGTGAATTCATACTACTTACCTCATTTATTAAAATTTGTTCTTACATTATATAATACAATATGGTAGACAGTATTTTTAGTATAAAAAGGAAAAAGAGTAGTTTTTAGGCTACTCTTTTTAAAATTATTTTAAGATTAATTTAGGACACTTTTCAAACGCGTCTGTTTCTATAACAGTAACTGAGCCACTTATGGTGGATAGTTCTTCACAGCTATAAAATGCTCGAGTACATATTCTGTCAAGCTGGGTTGGTAAGGCTACACTAGTAAGACTGTCTTGATTAGCAAAAGTATAACGTGAAATAATATTAATATTATTAGGTATTGTTATAGTAGGTATATCATTACCATTCTCACAAATATAATTCAAAAGTTCAATTTTTCCAGAGTAATCTAAATCATCACTTTCTGGATGCTTAAAATAAATAAAAACATTTGAACTATTTGTGTTATCAGCTGCTACCTCTATTATTACCTCTTTTATATTATTACCAATTCCACTGCTATCTTTATTATCTTGTGATAAATCCCCAAAGCCATCAACACTATAAAGTTTATAACAATTAGCAAATGCGTCTTTTCCAATACTTGTAACTAATTGATATCCAGTAACTTCTACATCCTTATAATATCCATCATAACTATATGGATCTTCTCCTGGAATACTACCATCCTTATACTCTGGATTATAGCTAAAACCTGAGTAATCATATTTATAGTCAGACAAAGTTTCGGTATCAGGTGTTGCAATAAAAGTAAGACTATCCAAACTAAATGATGCAGTAAGTGGGCTTGGCTTTGAGGTCAAATCTAAATCTTGCCAAATACCGTCAGAGTCTTCCTGCTGAATAAATAAGTCAATTTCACGTGTAATGTCTTTTGCATCTATATATTCAACTGGAACTACTGGGTCGTTGTTTTCGTCAAGTTTTTTAATACGGGTACCAACTTCTACACGAGTAAACTTTGCATAAGGTAAAAAGCTTAGTATATAAGTAGTATTAGCTTTCAAAGAATAAACGTCATTTGCTCCGCTTGTAGATGGAACCTGCTCAAGTTTATTTTTAACAAGTGTATAAAGACGAACCCAGAATTTATTTGACAGAAAACGAAGTTTTATTGCAGCATTACCTGTCTCTATGCAATATCTAAAGGCATCTGTCTCCAGACCCTGGTTATTTTCGCTAGACAAGAGTTCCTTTGCTGTTTTATAAGGCTTTTTTAACCACTTAGTATACTCTTTAGTGGTACCCACACCTTTCAATATTGGTTCAGGTATAATTACCTTATAAAGATTCCAGCAATCTTTAAACGCTTGAGCACCGATTGAAGTACATGTATATTGAATTTTTTCCCAGTTAAACTGATTTAATGAAATACAATTCATAAAAGCTTGTGCGCCAATTGAAGTAATATTTGCATTCTCAGTAAAGTCAATTTTACGCAACCAAGCACACCTTGAGAAAGCACCAGGTTTGATTTCTGTACCTGCTGTAATTGTTACTGAACGAAGTCTATCTTTAGAGTCTTTTCCAAAATAAGAGCTTAACCATGCCGGCATAGCTACATGATGTAGCTCAGGTATTCCTGCAAAAGCTTCAGCCCGAGTATTTTCAGCTAATAGAGTGTTTGGAAGACTTAAAGTTTTTAAATTAATACAATCTTGACAAATACGAAGTCCAACAGCTTTTGTTTCAGATAATTCTAATAAGTCAATCGAAGTATCTTTAAAAGCATAATCCCCAATATAATGTGTACAGAGTTTATTATCATTATCGTTTATCTTTTTGAGCTTAGCACAGCTAGCAAAAGCATAGTCACCAATCACACAGACATTATCTAAACCTGTAATAGTTTCAAGATTGATATTACCCATAAAAGCTTTACTATAAATATACTGGATATTACTTAAATCAAAATCAGTGTTGTCAGCGCCTGTATACTTAACAAGCACAACAGGTGTACATTCATTTTGATCAGCAGAATTCATTATATAAAATATATCATTAATTTTATCATATTCTAAATTAGTTAAATATTGTAATGGTTCTCCATCAGCTTTTTGAATTTGTCCTGAAATATAAAGTTTCTTTATAGTATCTTTACAACCATAAAAAGCATTAGGTACAAGATTAATATTATCACCAGTTAAAGTAAGTGTCATATCTTTCGGTAAAACTGCAGCATCAACAAAACTATCGGTGCTGTTATAATAAGCCGCCCCGAAAATATAACCTAAATGGCCACAAGTTTCATCATAATCAGAAGTTCTGCCTAAAAATGGAATACTCAAATTTTTAATATTAGTACAGCCATAAAATGCACCTAAACCAATAGCTTGCACTGAATTAGGAATAACCATATCGGTTAAACCAGTACACATATAAAAGGCATCAGGTGCAATTGCCATAGGGATCTTTGTATCAGCACTTACTAAATAATTATCAGTAACAAGCTGACCTTCACGGATAGTTGTACTATCTAGATTATCAATAATGTATTTTCCTTTAGTACCATATATAAGTGTGTTATCAGATTTTCTAATTATATATGAACCTAATATATCAGAAAATTTTGTATTACCACCAGAATCTTGTACAGTAGACCACTTTCTAATAGTCCAATAAGTTGTGTTATTGTTAGGCCTTGCTGCATGAACATTATTTAAATTAATACAGCCAGCAAAACCTTTAGGGTCAATATAAGTCATGTTTGCTGTCATACGGAAACCGGATAACTTTACCAAATTTAAACAAACAAAAGGCTTTACTGTATTATTGTGATAGTATATATAAGAACTATCAGAAATTCGCTCTTCAGTATTCTTAGCGGCAGCTGGTGTATCAGAATCATCTATTTTTTTAGTCATTATTAAAGCCGGTTGACTCGCAGAACACATTGGATTTGAATATTGATTTTCAAAATTAATATTACTCCAAGCAACCTCATTAATTTGTGGTGATGAAAATACGCCATTAAATTTAATTCTTTCTATATTATTGCAGCCATAGAAAGCGTCTGCACCAATCTTCTGTATACCTAAATAAAGACTAGACGATAGCTTACCTGTTGGTGTACTAAATATAACTGTTTTAAGATTACTACAATTTTTTAAGGCATCATAAGCTATTGTGTTATCTTGTTTATCATTAGAAGCAGTGTAAGGTACTATTGTAATTTTTTCAAGTGCTAGATTATTAAAGCTCTTAACCATACTTGGTAGACAAGTTACTTCTTTTATTCTGCACTTAATAAAGGCATTAGGATCAATTTGTTTACATAAATTATCCTCATCAGCATTTAAGAAAGTAAAACTGTCTAAGCAGAGTCCACTACCAGCAAAGGATGAAATATACTTAATATCTTGACTTGTCTCAAAAGATATCTCAGTAATCTCATTATTTGACTCAGCTGAGCCAATATAAAGCTTTTTAGATTTGTCTTCCTCTTCAGTATACAAAGGATTTGAATAAATAGTATTAAAAGCACTTAAAAACCAATTATTAATACAAGTATTCTTATCAGGACCTATAAGTACTATATTTTCTAATGTGGAACAATTCTTAAAAGCATCATCATAAAAATGTACTGGTTGTGACATGTCAATATAGCAAGTTTTACAACCTTTAAAAGTATCGTCAAAATTAGAGTCATCTTTAGATGGACCAAAGACCCAATTTCCAATACGTTTTACACCACAAATACCTTTTGAAATGTTTTCGTCCTCAATAATCTCATATGTTAAGAGACAGTTAAAAAAGGCGTCCTTACCAATAGAAGAAATATTTATATTATTGACTTTTATCTCTTTGAGTGTATAGCAATCATAAAAAGTTCGTGGAGGAATCTCACAAATGGTATCAGAGTCAGCATGCAATTCAATAGTATCAAAAAAGTGTGCGTGTGACATTAGATTAACTTGATTAACTTCCTTAGTAGAATCTAAATCACATAGCCAAGTAGAAGTTGTTGTGTTTTCATCTTTAAACTTAAGTGTAATTATTTTAGATCCTGTATGGAATTCGGTAATATTTTCATAAACATATTGTGGCCAACCAAATTTTATTTTGCCCCAAGCTTTCGTATCTGAAACGATTTTAGTTAAAGCTGAGCAATTCTTAAAGCATCCTTTGCCTACGGTTTCTAAGGCACTTGAATTATTTGTGATCACATTTAATTTTGAGCAATTAGAGAAGGCAAAATCTCCAATATGTTTTAAGTTGCTAGAAAGACTTAGATTAGTTAAACTAGAGCCATAGCATAATCCAGCATTAATATAATTGATTCCTTCAGTACTAAGATTTGTTACATCCGTGTCGACATACACTAAGTACTTTTCACTGTTAATGTTTAGTGTAGTACCTGTCTCATCCAGCGCTTCTACCTGTCTACGATAGGTATTTTTGTAAGTAAATGTACCAGAGTCACGTTCTTCAATTTTGTGGGCATAAAGACCTATACAGCCATAATCAGTGCTATTTTTTTCAATATATCTAGGCAAATCAGAGTTAGCGGTACCATTATAAACCCTTACTAGACCATAGCAGTCTCTAAAACAGTCAGTACCAAAGTAAATAGTAGAAAAAGGTACAAAAACTGTATGAAAAGTATAACAGCCTCGAAACGCATTATCTCCTACATAAGTTACTCCACTAAGGTCTATTATACCTCTTCTTTGGGTCACTTCATCTAGCTCGGTTATTTCTTTATTTTCTTCTAGTTCTTCTTTCGTCCATAAGTTATCTTTAGCAGTAGCAGTCTCACTATATACTGTATCTAAACGTGCACAGCCATAGAAAGCCTCAAAAGGTATTGAAAATTCACTTGCAGCAGACCAAGTTACTTTTTTAATAAATTTACAATCTGCAAAGCACTTAGGTGTTAAGTCAGTCTGTACAGTTATAGTCTTTAATGATGTAGGCACATATTGAGCATTATCTGCAGCAGAGCTAGCACCAAAAATATGTCCTAAAAAAGTATTAGGTGTACCTGGTACGAAAAACATATTATTAATTGCTTCAAGTGTATCAACAGCACCAGATCTAAAACAACCTTTTTGAAGCTCAGGATATACTCCGTCCGTAAAAGTAATGGTCGTTAAAGGACAACCCGCAAAAGCATCTTCTTCTACAAGTACAACACGACTATCAAAAGTAATAGACTTAATTTGACAATCTTTAAAAGCATCTTTGGTAATATAAATATTAGTAGCACCAGTGAGGATTTCTGTAAAATCTAGCTTAGAAAGGTTAGAAGACTCTATAGTACCTAATAACCAGTAGTCACCATCTGCTGAATCTAGATAATAAAAATCACCAGCTATCTTATAATTTTCAAGATTAGTCATAAAATTAGTTTTCCTTTCATTAAGATTTAGTAGGTATTGTAGCATTATAAAAAATATCCCTTCCTATTGCTACAGTATTTGCTGGTAAAGCAGGTATAGTAGAAAAAGTCCTGTAAGCGAAAGCTCGGTCTTTTATACTTATAGGTATGTTTTCTATATTTATGTCAGCTATATTAGCATTATTAGCACCAAATATAAGCTCACCATTAGCTGTAATTAGGCAGTTTTTAATAATAGTATAATGCAAACCAGTCTGTGCCCCGTCAGTTAATTTTAGTTCTCCAAAATTCTTGCAATATTTAAAACTTTCACTAGTAAGCTTTTCAACTGCCATAAAATCAATACCTGTGGGCACTTCAAAAGTAAGTGATTTTAGCTGTGTAGCCTGATAAAATATAGTTGCAGGAAGTACAGTGCCATCATCTATAATTGTAAGGTCTTCACAATCAGATAAATCAATTTTAGATAAATACCTAGCAGGTATTATTACTGTTCCAAAATGAGAATTATTAAAACAGCCACTGTTTAAAACTAAATTCTCCGTATTTGAAGTAATCTTCAGTGTTCCTTGGCTTTTTAAATCAGCAAAAGCAAAATCATCTAAAGTAATGTTCTTACCGTTTATTTCGATTGTTGTAATATTTGTAGCTCTAAAAGCACTTCTGCCTATATACTGGTTATCCGTTAATGTAATAGCTATGTCAGAATCTTCCGAACTAACTATACAGTTTTCAAAAGCATGTTCACCAATTATTCTAGCTTGTAAAAGATTCTTTAATAAACCTATACTAATACTAACAGGATTCTCCGCAGTAGCCGAAGCAAAAAAAGTACTATCAGGAATTTGCGTGAGCGAGATTAAATCATCGCCTGAGAGTGAAAGTGATCTAGTAGGGTCTTTATTCCAACAATTATCAGAAGTTCCACCATTAAAGCTTTTTTTATTTACAATTTCATATTGAGCTTTATTATTATAACCATGATTTATATCATAAAAAAGAGGATTAGAATATTTATTACCAAAAACGCTTTTACACCAAGTTATAAACTCACCCTGATAATTAACTTCTGTAATATTATGGCAATCTAAAAAAGCAGATTCTTGAATAACTAATACAACACTAGGTAAAGTAATAGACATTAAATTTTTACAACCACAAAATGCAAACTTTCCTATACTTTGTGTCGTTATATATAATATGGTGCCACCGTCTTGATCAGTCTCTTCTTTAGTATAACCTACTATGTATAAGATATCCGTATCCGTGTTATTCAATAAACTTAAATTCTCATCAAGGTTAATTGTTAAAGTAGTTAAATTTTCACAGTTATAAAAAGCATAATCATTTGGCAAAACTTCTAGTGCAATATTACTGAGCTCGGTTAAGTTATCTGTTGCGTCAACAGAAAAAAGCTTTTTTGCGTAATATAAAGGATTCGCGTATTGATTCTCAAAATAACACTTTGCCCAAGCATCTAAAGTTATTTCATCAGTTAAAATAACTTGTTTTAAATTTTCACAATTATAAAAAGCATTTTCAAAAAACTGTATGTTTGAAGTACTTATTCTTAAGCTTTCTAAATTGAGACTATCAGCAAAGGCACCCCCTCTAATCTCTTGGGCGGTTAAAATAAAATCTTTAGCCGGGCAACCTGTACAATATCTTACTATAGCACCACTCTTCTCAATTAAATAAGAGTATTCATATTCGTTTTTAATATCAATATAGCTACCCAAAGAAACTTTTGTATAGTATGTATTATCAACTATATTAAAAATCATTAAATTTCCACAGCCATAAAAAGTATAATCTTCAATTTTAGTAACTGTCTTAGGAATATTTATAATATTAGCTTTAAAGCAATTAGCAAAAGCATAAGATTTAATTTGTGTTACATAGCATTCGTTAATTTCTTCTGGAATATTTATATTTAAAAAGTATTCATAGATAGGTAGTCTCTCAGGTGCTGGGCCCTCACCTATTTGGATTAACTCCCAATTATAAGGCTCATTTTCTTTTGGTTCTTTATAAAGTAATTCTTTATTGTAACCTACAATAGCTATCTCATTATTATAAGACTGCTGCCAGCATAAGCCGGATTCTGTGCACCCAAAATATTTTACAGGACCAAAAACAAATTTAATAACACTCTGTAAATCCCAATTGTTATTTTTAGAGAGCGTGCTAAAATCTAACTCGCTACCCTCAAAGTGTAAACTAAGAGGAGTATCCTCTTGACCACAAGAGCTAAAAATAGCATAGCCAAGATATAAATCCGGATTATTACAAAAATAAATATCAGTTAAATTATAACAATCATCGAAAGCACAAGAACTAATATAATTAACAGAACGAGGTATTACTATCTCAGTAATACCTGAGCAACCCCAAAAAGCTTGATTAGAAATCGTCTCAAGGCTACTAGGCAAAAGTACCTCTGTTACTGCACTAAAACCGGCAAATATGTAGGGCTTTAGTCTATTAATATTAATATAAGAGATATCTAACTTAGTAAGCTCAGTAAATTCTGCTTCATTCGCTGAATTCACTAAATAAAGATGATTGGCAATTGTCATAGGAGATGAGTAATAATGATAGATAGTTTTTATACTACCGTCCGCTTCAGTTTGAGTAGTACTGCTTATAAAATTAATTTCCAACCAGTCACTAAGTGTACCATGATATAATACTTTATTAAATTTTTGATTGCTACAACCAATAAAAGCATCTGCACCGAAAGTTACTAAAGAATTCGGGAGTTCTAGCTCTTCTAGATTTATACAATTTTTAAAAGCATTAGCCTCCAACTCGGTAATGCCTTCTTTTATAATGACTTTAGTAATGTCGCTAGCGTTGAATGTATCACCAAATAGACATGGTAAAATAGCCTGAGTATTATTAGGATTTTCGCGTTTTTCTACTGTTAATATACCTGAAAGTAACCTTTGTTTGGAGTCATCTTGTTCAGATTTTTCTTTTGTTAGTACAAGGGTTGCCTTAATTATATCATTACTAAATTCAATTTTTTCAGTAATCGTCATAAAATTTCCTCCCAAATTGACTTAATCGTATAATTTAGCAAAATAAAATAGCTTCAAAGATATAAATTTATTAAAAATAAAAGAAATGCAAGCTTTTTATACCTGCATTTCTCATTATTATATTAAATCAGAATCGTCAATATCTAAATAGCCTGACTTAGCATTACAGAAGTAAACTCTGATGCCATCTTCAGTATAACACCAATAATCAATATTTACATCATCATACTTTCCACAAAGTATTTGATAAATATCTTTCATATCCTCTATTATACCTTCTGGCTCAATAAATTCTTCAATGTCTTGCTGACTTAACTTACATTTATAATCACCAGCTTTTAAAAGAATATCTCTTTCATCTTCTAAATCGAAACTTTCTTCAACAGCTTTAGTAATAAGCTCATAAATATCAACTTCAGGTACTACAGCAAGTCCACCCCAAGTTCCGTGGATTTGACCAAGGCTGTCAATATAATCAACCTCACCTTCTTTGCCATCATAATGAGGCTCACCGTCCATTTTAATAATTCTTATTCTATCACCGGGCTTTACTTCTGGATTAGAGGCTTTTCTAGCAGCCATCGCTTCTTTTTCTCTCTGTTCATCTCTCATAGCAGAAATCTCATCGTCATCAAAACCACCAAAAGAAGCAGCTTCAAAATCTTCATCTACTTTATTCATCTCGCGTCTCTTTTGAGCAAGCCAGAAAGCAGACTCTCCACACTTTGAACAGTAAGAATCGCCATCTTCATTATAAGTCAATTTAGTATCACAAATTGGGCAATAAGTCATATCACCACCATAGATGTTAGATTCTTCCCAGTCGTCATAATAATCATCGTCATAATTCTCATTAACAGACTCAGTACTAACCTCTTTAACATTCTGTGGTTCAATATGAATATAATTAGATCTAAATGTTTTCTTTAGCCTATTTATTAAACCTTTAATAGCTTCTACTTTGGTATCTGCATGAATCCACTCTTTGCCATTTTGAACCATAAGACCAGCATTAGAATAAATTGGACCTTCATAAACAAACTTAGTTTTTGTGGTGTCTTCAAAAAGAATATCTTGAGCGTAATCAGAAAGTTTTATATCTTTTCCATACTCCTTGAAATCGCCTTCAGTAGGAATCTCACCTGGCGCATCAGTTTCACCTTCAGTTGGTTTTTCTTCAGGAGCTTCTTCAGGTGCCTCTATTGGCTCTATATCTATCCTATCATCTTCTGGGATCTCAATAGCCATAGAATCAACATCAACTTCAGCTTTTCCTAAATCTTCTGGCTCCTCTGAAGTATTATTTTCTAATTGATGTTCAGCTTCTTCTTCGCCTTTTTCTATATTACTCTTCATTTGTTCAGAAGAATTATCCCTAAGAACTTGAAGCTGTCCAATATGTTTTTCTTCCTCTGCAATGATATCTTGAAGAACTGGTTCAAAATCTGGAAACATATCAAGTAAGTCTCTATAAAATACAATAGTTTCTTCCTCAGAAGTTATTGCGGAACCGATTGGACCTACAACATCACGTGAGTTATCAACTGCTTCTGCAGCCTCAAATTCAGGTGTATGCCCTGGAATCATTTTCTCTAAATCTTTTTTAACAATTGGCATAATTACTCTCCTTTATTTATTCTCTGAACAAAATAAATAGTAAGCTTATTTAAAAGACTTCTAATTGATGACTCGGTAAGCTCTGCAGCTCTAAAACCATGCTTATTTAAGTAGTCTTCTACAGCGTTTACAAGCTCTTGTTCGTCGGTAAATGGACCAAGCTTGTAATTTTTAATAATTTGTTCAAAAGGAATATTTCTAGTTAATTTAATTTCTACTGGAACAGAAGAAAAATCTTCATATTCAAAATCTCTTGGCATAAAAATTACTCCTTATTTAGTATAGTAAAAATTCATTACATATAATTTAGCAATTAAATGTAATAAATCTTATTTGTTTATTTAAAATTTAAACTTCTTCATAGAATGGATCGCTAGACTCGTCAAAATAGTCATCTGGCTCACAGCAATTATAATAGCAGTAATCTACCAGTCTAAAATTATTTATATCTACTTCAGTATCTGGAAATACTGTCTTAAAAATAGCTACATACTTACCAGTTTCTCTGTCAGTAAGTTTACGAACCTTTCCGAAGTCACCACACTCCTCGCCATAAGAATATTTGAGAACATAGTCTACATAAATTCTTTCGGTCGTTCCAGTCACTTCAAAATAATTTGACTTCTGAGAATAGTCTCTAGCAGGAATAAGCGCTTCAAGCTCTCCATAAAGGTCTTTTGGGTCCATACCTGCAATATTTTGTTCAGTAGGTAAGTATCTTACTGCTTTTGTTCTTACATAATCACTCATTTTATTTTTCCTCGCTTTACATTGATAGTTTGGCTTCAGGAGCCTCATCTTTAATTTCTAATGAATTCTTATAAATGCCAAAAAATTTATTTCCGTCAACGTGAGTATCACAGAAAATCATTGTGTATTCTTCGCCTCTGTAAACCCACTTTGGATAAAATCTCTGGGTATAAATATCATTACAGTAATAATGACCAGCTTCTTTATCTAGCAAGTCAGGAATAGTTTCAGCATAATGAACCTCTCCATCGTCTTCCTCACCAATAATTTGCCAGTAATAATCTGTATAATCCTCAAAAGCATAAATTACCCAGTCTTCTTTAAAACCAAAATAATCATACAAAAGTTCACGCAGCTTAAAAAACGCCTGTATCAAATCAACATTCTTTGGATCCTGACCCTCAGTAATTTTATCTGTAAGTTTACTCAATTGCCAATACCTCCGTTAATACACATTGATTTGCGCCGGAACAAAGCATCCAATGAACTTCTTCCATCGAATAACCCTTGTCTCGATATTCTTTATAGATTTTTTGAAGTCTTCTAAACACCTCAATACAATCTTCATTTCCTTGAACGGTAAGACGTTTTGTTACATCTCTAAGCATAAAATATTACCTCCTAAAAAATTGACTGTTCATCAACATATGATAATTCTAATTCTTTTATTCGTTTTCCATAAATTTGTTCTACTTCGTCGGGAGTCAAGTCTTCTGCTTTTGTCATTCCTTCAACAAGTGGGCTATAGGCCATTTGATAAAAATATCCACAATGGTTACAGTAGTAATAATCTTCAACTAATCCCACACCATCTTCAGTGTAGTAAGTTCGAATATTTTCTTGACCACATACTAAGCACTTTTCAATTTGTTTCATTCCGCTTCTCCAAAATCAATAGAAAGCTGCTCAAAATGCCTTTCTGCAAAAGTTTTCCAAACATAATCTTTATTTAAATAAACCCTTCCAGGTAGACAAGTCAAAACAATCTTTCTGACCTCATTCCAGACGTCATTTGAAGCTCGTACGGCCTCCAAAATCTCTTCTTCTGTCTTATTATTACTATCTGAGCAGGCAACACGATAAAGCTCGTTAAACAGCCTTAATGGGCCTCGTAGAGTATCATCCGGATATTCTAAATCAAAATATTCTTTATAATATTCATGTGCAGTTTTAAGCATTATTTATTACCTCGTCTGGTTAAACTTAAAGTAAAGTAATCTACGTCTACAATTTTAATCTTCTGTGGGTAATGCTCTAAGCTAGCCATATATTCTGTAAACTCTTGGAGTCGCTGAAACATAAACTCCTTGAATTTTGTAGGAATATCTTGTCTGAGTGCAATAATTATACTATCACAATCATACTTTTCATTTTCTGGGTGACTAAGAATTTCAGCACAGTGATACTCACTATATCTTCTACCAAAGTAGTCAACATTGAAAAAATAAGCAAACGGAGATTCATCTCCATCACCGTAATCACTGAGATCAAGTTCAGAATTATTTAGAGCTGCCCAAAAATTCTGACGTTCAAGCCAGTAATCTTCAAACTCGTCTTCTTCAAAACCGAAAACAAAAGCCATCAGCTCTCTTTCAAAGTTACCGGTGTAAGAATTTGTTTTAATTACTAAAAACAAATCATTTGGCTGCATACTCATACTAAGATAATCCTTCTTTCTTCAGTTTTTCTTATGTAAGTGTCATATACACCATGCTCGATGTGATAATTATGAAGGGAAATAGTCCACTGATTGTGCTTTTTACAAATAGCATAAAGTCTATCATAAAGCTGCGCAGCCAACTCTTGATGCTGCTTTCTTGTTAAATGACAAGCTTTCGGAGTTTCCCAGTGGATATAACAGCTAACATTCTCTCTTATTTCACCAGAAGCATAAGTCTCATAACCATTATCTAGCCCGCCTTGCTCCTTAAAGAATGCTTTAAGCTCGTCAATAAATTCTTTTAAAAATTCTTTAGTCATTATTTCTTCCTCATATAACCAAGTGATTGGTCTTCTCTGTATTCACACCACTGTTCGTATTCTTCTTGCGTAAAATCATAATAAGAATTCTTATCTGGTGTTTGATTTATTACTGCATTGTAAAGCATTGGATACTTCTCTCGTACTTTTGGATTATTTTCGATATCGTAGTTGTCAACCAAAAGCTGCACTGATTTAAATACCTTAGCAGACATATTATTAACTCCTTACATATAAAAATTGCTACTGTTATATAATACAATATAAACAGTAGCAATTTAGCCATTTTATTACTTTTTTACAAAATTTCTTCTATAAGCCCTATAACGTTCCTCTAGTTCATTAAATTTAAGCTTGTTTTCTTCGTTTAACTCATTATAAAACTCAGTGGCCTCAGCTGTTGAAATTAAACCATCAACTACATCTCTAATAAAATTATGAAGAAGCTTATCTTCACGCCAAGTATCACGTAACTTTTCAGTTTCAAGTATTTTGACTCTTGCGTCAGTAAAAGTCTTATCTATTGCTCTCGACTCATTAGCGTCTTCTTCTGATTTTGCAATATCACAAAGCTTAATACTAAATGCAATAGCTGTACCAATAACAATTATCCAAGGAAGTACCCAAAGCATTGCCTGCCAGTCATTAAGTGGGGTACCTGAACCGAAACCGGTTATACCGAGATAAAAACAGATAAATACAGAAGCAGCTGTAAATAGCAAACAGAGAATACCAATTAAAATTCTTAAATAAGCAGTTGAGTCATAAGTATATTCAACTTCTTTATCTACATACTTACTATAGTTGTATTCAGGCTTCCAAATAAGTTCTTCAACTTCCATCTTTTTTGTTTTATATGTTTTCATTGAGATATATCTCCTGTGAGTTTATTATAAGTATTTCGTGTTAAGTATAAAGTATAATGATTTTCACTTGTTATTTCAATTTTATCTGAAGTTCCTAATGCAAGTGCATGATTGTATTTGTTTGGATTAATCTTAATTGATTGAACACTACCCTGATTATCAAGGTAAATTACATTGTAATGTACTGATTGATTTGTAACACCGCCCCAACCATTTGTTTCAATATATACAAATGCAGTGACAGATAATACCTCATAACTATCTGAGCTGGGAACTTCAGTATCATTACAACTACAAAGAATAATTAGAAGCAAGCTAGTAATAAGAACGCTTAAAATAATTTTTCTCATAATTTATCTCCTAAATATATAACTTAAAAACTCTTCATCAGATAGCTTTAAACAGTTTAGATATTCTTCAAAATATGGAAATACATCTAATGTTCTAACTATCTTATTATAGTCTATAATATTATTATTTTCATCTTTAATAGCTTCCCAGCTCTCAAGTCTTACTGTAAAATTTGGTTCGTCAATTTCAATTAAACCCTCTTCAGAAAAATGTTTTTCTCCACAATCTTTACAAAAATAACTTACCCAACCTCTTGTTTCATACTGTGCCATCCTACCACAGTATTGACAGATTAATTTACTAATTCTGGCGTAAATATAATTTAAGTCCGTTAGTTCTTCATGAATATCACTGGGTGTACCGTTGTCATAAATAGTCATTTCGCCCCACTTTTCTTTAAGTTGACTAAACCTAAATTGCTCAATAAAATTAGCTTTCTTTAGAAGTGGCTTTATAGACATACAATATAATAGAAATAATCTATGCCAGCCATCAGGAAGCTCATAGACACCTCTTACATACTCATAGGAATAATCCTCAGGTATTTTATCTGTCCAGAGGTTTCTTGGTTGCAGATAAGGAAAGTGCTCAATAAGGGCTTTATTTTGCTCCACAGTAAGTTCTGAAAGCTTCATAATCTGCAATACTCCTCCCAAGCTTTGTCAATCTGTTGTTGAGTTATTGAGACACAACCAGTCATTCCAAAAGTTTCATACTCTTCTTTCGTTGCCCAGCGTACGTCAAACCACATATCACCATCATAACCAAAAACTTTATGAGCTTGTAGTATATAAGCAGTTTTAAACCAACGTCTTTCATTAAATACACCACAGCTGTTTATATTACGTGGAAAAAGTAGAAATTTTTTTATAACTCTAACTTCCTCGTGCACTATATTTATTTTATTATTATTTGTAATTTGAAGCTTTCCACGTTCAGATTCCGCTCCAACTTTAACACAACAGTACACAAAAAATGCTATTGCACCTAAAAGCAGCAAAATACAAACAGTGCCTAAGACTATTCCAAAAATTTGCCAGCTATTCATCTTATCATTACCTGTGCCCTGTCTTTTTGCTCTTGTGTGCCGTTCTTAGCAATAAATTGCTTGACTAGACAATTACCTTCATCGACATTAAACGGGCATTCCTTACATCTAAATACTAAATCATTTTGTGCGTCTGACTCAGCATAATTTTTACACCAGCTGTGTCTAAACTTAATCAAGCCGTCAACAGCAACTTCCAAATTATCGTGGTCATACTGAGAAGGATTCATTTGAGCACCGTTTACCTTCAAAATTGCAGCGTGTCTATAAGCATCACAAAGACCACAATTAAGAGCACAATTTAAACACTCTGAAACTGAATAAGCTTGTGGATTTTTCTTACAACCATATACAGCCATTTCAGCAATTTTAAAATCTACCTCTGAATTATTAACTGCTATATCTGCTTTATAACGCTCGCGCTTTTCTGGATAGAAATTACAGCGAGCTGGGTCTCCTGCACAACTACAGGCTTCACATTCCTTAGTGCCAGCACAATAGCCTACTAAAACATCTTTATGCTTACCGTCTATTGCATACTTTCTTTCCATTCGTTCTCTATAACAAGAACAAACCTCAGATTCTATTTCTTCAGCATATATACAGCTATGCACACGAGTATCAAGACCAAAAGGCTTAAATTGTAAGCCAGTCTTTTTACAAATAGCATACAACTCACGGTTATTAAGTATTTTTAAATATTTACATTCACTACAAGTACAAGTGTTCACATTAGCCCTCACATATTAAACAGTTTTCAATTACATCACGATGAGTTGTAATATCAGGCGGGCAAGGTGCCATATTCCACTTAGCTTTAACTCTACCGTCTTCATAAGTTAGCTTTTTCTTAAAAGCAATTACACCATATTTATATTCAGCTGGAAATTGACAAAACTTAATATTCTTTTCAGTCTCAAGCATCTTAATAAGTTTATCAGTGCTTTTCTTGTGAATTTCATCCGGGGTAAATTCTGACTGCGCAACCATCTGAACAGCATTTCTAACACAGTCTTGAATTCTCCAAATAAAGCAGTTAGCAACTTCGTCTACTGGAATATTAAAACATCTTGCATCAAACATTGCACCTTTATCTCTTGCAAGGCACATTGTTTTCTGATACTTATCCATAACACAACCAGTAAAGTGTTCATTTACTGCGTCTGCAAAATATCTGTTAAAGGCAAAAGTTGCCATACTTGCTGAGATTGAACAAAGCTTTTGAACTTCATAATCAAACCAAGCGTCGGTAGTAATTGTATCAAAGTCAGTAAGAAGTAAAGTTATCTCGTCTGACTGAGTATAACCAAACTTACAGCCCTGAATATTCTTACAGAGATAAAGCATAGTATTCTTCATTGCTTTATGTAAAATATCATCAAAAGGTCTCTTAAAACCTTTTGTAAATGTATGAAAAGACTTACCATCAAGTCTAATAATTACCGGTGTGCGTCTTGTTAATCTATATTTTGAAACCTCTTCATAATTGTGTTTCATTCTTGAGCCTAAAGCATCATTCTTCATATTTATCCCTCCTACTAATTGTTATATCAAATAGTTTTATTAAACTGTAAATATCTATATTCATTGTTATTCCTCCAACTGAATAATAATTTGAGTGATTAAGTTTATCAAAATAATATGGATATGTAAATCTAGCTTCAAGTTCTACCATATGATAAGGCGGAAGTGTTTTATCGACAGTCATATCTGTAAAAGATGTTACAAAGAAATTTTCTTGCTGTTTTGTAAACTGATTATATCTACTGCACTTTATTTCGATAAAAATTGCAGCGGTTTCTTTTAACATCTTCTTTAAGTCTCTTTGAAAGCTTTCAACTTTTCTATATCTCATTTAAATTTCTCCTTTAACTTTAAAACGTCTGGGATCTAAAAATACTTTTGCAGATAGTCCGCGAGGAGCATAAAGACAAAATACCCCAAGGTCTGTTATCTTTTTAACATATCTAAGTTTGTTCCAAGGAGTTTTACCATCACCGATTTTATAACCTTTAATTTTATCTTTTTTATAAGCTACAGCAAGTTCAAATTCCTTCAAAATGGGGTTATTCTGCTTGAAATTTTCTATAGAGTCTCGTTTTATTAAAATTGTAACAGGTGTCATACAGCTTCTCCATATTTTGTTTTTAAAGTCTTAATATAGTTAGCAAGTAGCTCTCTTTCATAAAATACATGGTGCATTCCATCAGGAAGAGCTTTCCAAGCAGGTGCTACATACATATCTGGATTATCAGGATTTACATAAGCAAGTAAATAATGTAACTTATCAAATTCTTCAGTAGTTAATAAAGACTTAATCTTTTTAAGCTCATGCTCCGCACGATGATGTGTATTAGCACAAAAGCCTTTATTTAAAATAAAATCTAAAGATTTAAGTAATGTATTCATATTATACCTCACAATAAAGTTCTAATATATAATACAATAAAAGACGACAAAAAATTGCCGCCTTTTGTAATTTATTTAAAGTGGTTTCTTTATGCCACAGTTTTGTAAATAATTCTGTACGTTTGTATCTGGAGATTTTATTTCACCCATTATTTAACTCCTTCCAAACCAATAAAGTCTTCAAACAAATTGATTCCCACTATTGAAGCATTAAGTGGGTCACAGCCTTCTTCGTAAGCCTCATTTATAGTACATTGTGCCGCGCCACCGGCTGCATAATAAAATTCTTTATCTGACATTGCTGACTTTTTAATAGTATATATCGTTTAAGTCTTTCTGCATTTGTCTCCTCGCTTAACTCTTTTGCAAGTGTTGGATTTCCTTCATAAGCTAAAGCATGGGCTAACATCTGCAGAGCTCTAATATAATAAGCATTTGGACATCCCATTAATATATCTCCTTCCAGCCATTCCTATCCATAGTTGATGTAATGTTAAACCTTTTTAGTTACGATCATAGCTACGTCAAAATCATCAAGATTTTCCCACTCAAAGGTAGATTGAATTCCATTAAATTCAGAAATCCAGAGACTTCCTCCGAACGTTTCTTGTCGTCGTAAAAACTCTGCGTATTTCTTGCTATTGACAATAACCTCTTCTTTACTTTTTGCTATGTAATAGAAATGTGGCAGGTCTCCACAATGCCATTCTCCATCATTGTAAGTTACTTTAAAAATCTTGTATTTCATCATTTTACCTCTTTCCAATAGTTTCTATAAATTATTAACTTATATAGGTTTATGATAAATTTTATATAATATCTAACGCCATAAGAGTACTTTTGCTGTATGCGGTATCAATTATATCATTCATTAACACATTTATATTATTAGATAAGCAATAATTCTTTGCTTTTTCAGTTAGTGTATAACAATCATATCCACACCTTACGAAGGTATCATTTTTGCTTTCTAAAAAAGTTTCAAAATCCGAATAGTCAGAATCGGCAACCACAATACCCAATGAAGAAAAATGTGCATCAAGTTGCCGCTGTAGACAATCTTGAATAGAAATATCATATTTCTGCAAATGTTCTGCCTTCGATATAGTTTTATCTTTTGCAAAGTGTTTATCTAGAATAGAATAAAAATTATACAAGCGTTTTACCACAGATGCAACGATTATATCAGGGTTTAATATAATACACATTTATCATTTAACCTCCTTCCAAGCATTTCTTTGAATAATTGCTCGCATATTTTGTACACCAACTGGATTCATACTATGTAGTCTAAATTTTATCTGTGAAACTTGAATTTGGTACTTGATTGAATGGCTAAGTCTTTCAAGTTCTTTTAAAACTTCAATATAATCTCCACCTTCTTTTACGTAATCACCAGCGTCATGGTCAAGGTCAACAATTTCAAGCTCACCATTATAGATATCGCATCTTCTAATTGTTCTTAAAGCTTCATTTGTACTCTTACACCAAACATAACCTTCGGGTGCTGGTCTTATATCATCTACCCAAATTTTCATAAAGTATTACTCCTTATAAATATAATTAGCATTTCTAAATGATATGTTAGGAAATAGTTCTACTGCAACATTTCGAAGTGCTATAAACAGGTCTCCTCGCTCATCATATTTTTCATCATGACCGTCTTTAATATAGTACACACAGTTATCACCAAAAGCATCCTGTCGTACAAAAAACTCAATATTTTCATTAAGTACAAAGTCCATTTGCAGTGTTTTGCATAATATTACAAAAGCTTCATCACTTTCAATATCAATATTTATTACCGAGTTCACTCTCGCCTCAACAATCATTTACTTTGTGCCTCCTTTAAATATGGACATTCCTTACCACGTGTTAAATAACAGTCTTGATAAGTTGTTGAAAGATTAGCAAAATCATAAGCTTCCATACTAAATAAACATCTATGATGTTCACCAGAGCTATGTATACAAAATAAACACTCGTCTTTCGTTTGTGGAAGCTTATCTACAAGAATTTTCATTATATTACCTCCTATGTTTTATCTTCTTCTTCAAGAAGCCATTTTTCGCGCTCAACAATTTGATTAAGTTCTTTACATTGAGTAAACTGATAAATACCATTTTTACAAGTACCTTTTTGTGAGCTGCAAAGTCTACAACGTTGATATTGGATAGCTTTTAAGTAGATATGCAAAATTCTTGGATCTTCGATTGCCTTAATTTCATCAGCAATCTGTTCAGCCATAAAGGCAAGATAAGCGTCCATTTTACACCTGTCTTACAAGTGCGGCAATCTTTGACTTATCAAACTGATTACCAACTTCTTTTACAGTAAGACCAATTAGCTTACCAACATTTGTTTCTGTTTCCTTAAGTCTCTTGATAATTGCAATTACTTCTTCTTCGGACATTTGCTTTGGTAAGTATTGTTCAAGCTCATCGATAACGGCTTTAGCAGTGATGTAAATTTCATCGGTTGGTTTATAGAATGTAAGTACATCTTGTCTCTCCTTAACTTCTTTGATAATTAAGTTAGTAATTTGTTCATCTGAAAGCGGTAATTCAAACTGACCAGACTTTTCAGCTACTAAAATTCTCTGCTTAATAAGTTCATAAGCAGTTCTCTTGTTTGTGTCTCTATTCTTGAAAGCTTCCTTCCACTTTTCATTTATAAGTTCTTTTAACATAATCTCACCTCTTATTTTATAATTGTTTTAATTTACCTATATCGCAATTACGATAGGCCTCGCTATCATAAGGTTCTCCAAAAAGTTTTTCATAATCAGCTACAAGTGCTTGTTGTGCATCATAAAAAGCATCCGCAATATCTTCAACATTCTGACAGCCTTGCTCAAAGCAAAATATTTTATCAAGTATTTGCTTAAATAATTCTTTGTTTGACATCTCTTAAGTCTCCTTTACATATCCCAATATCGTTCACATTCATATTTTGATAAAAAGCCCCAAGTAGCTCTACCAATAAAATCTGGACAATTATAATTATGTAGCACAGCCACTGTGCCATTTTCAAGATAACAAGTAACTGTTTTTGTCTTTTTAGTAATTTGTATATCTACTTCTTTAATTATTGAAGCAATTATATCTTCATTATAGGGTTTTCGATACCAACAAAGCCTGCCAATTAAAGAATTCTGTTCAACGCCCTGATTTGTGATAAAACTCATATCTACCTCAAATAGTACTGATTGTATTTATTTTACCACACCTAGTACATTCACACGTATAGTTGTGTCCCAAGGCCTCACTGGCGCCCAGTGTAAAAATTCCAGTAAAAATTCTATAACCGACAGAATCATTACACTTAATCACTTCTTGCTTTGTTTTTTCACCGCACTTAGAGCAGTAGCCAGCTAAATATTTACTCATATATTGCACACTCCTTTTACATCAAGTCCTAAAGATTTTCTTAATATTTCTTCAATAGTTACCTGCTCGAGATAGCATTCTGCCGGGCGCTTTATGTAACTATCCATATTAAATGGAATTGCTCTTCCACAACCCTCTTTTTGAAAACCAAATGGGCATTTACTGCAGCATTGTGGTAAAACTACACACTGACCGTCTTCATAAGGAAGTAAAAATTCAAGAGTCAAGCTAACTTTTTGCCCATCTTCAGTTCTCTCAACTATTAAATTAGCATCAGCATTTGCAGCTGAATAATGACACTGCTTATCAATAAAATCACTTCTGCTCATTGTAGTAAACCCCTCTTTCTGTAATATTTAATACATTCTTTTTCAGACAAAAACGCAGGATAATAGCTAACCGCTAAGTATTCTTCAATACTTTTGTCATAAAGTAAACCTTTCCAACCAGCATTTGTTAAAACAACAATCTGTGTATCTCTACCATTTGTAGTAATTTCAAGAGAACAAATTTTTGCACTTCTTGGAGTTCGCTCACCTATAACTAGTCGGTAAACAGGTGTTCCACAAAGTTCATCAGCAAGCTCTATTAAAGACATTCTATCTATATCAATCATAATATATCCTCAAACTTTCCTATGTGAAATATAAACCAACCAAGTTTTATAATGAAAATAATCGGACTAACTATTCCCAAAAGTAACCAAGTGGTATAACAACCAAGCCAGTTCATTTTAGTATAATGATGTAAGTGAATTGGAGTTAAACATGTATAGCTTTCGTCATCGTCACTCCAGAAACCAATCTCAAGGAATGATAATACGAACACTGCTACAATATATAAAAATAAAATTAAAACTAACCAATTTGACATATGTAAATCCTCCTTAATATTCTACTACTGTGTCCGCATAGAAATAATGTGGCTCACCAGTATCTAAATTAAAAGCATTAGATGCTCCATTATTATGTTTCTTAACAAAAGTATTACCACCAAAATAAAATATCTGACACTCTTTTATTGCATCAAAAGTTGCTGATATGCGCTGGTTATAGCTAGACTTTTTAGACATAATCAAAGTTCCTCTCTTATTTCTTTAATAATTCTTTTGAGTTCTTCTGGATCATCCATTATATTTGATTCATAAATTCTACCAGACTCAAATTTTTCAATATTATCTTCAACTGGGCCACAAAGCTCATAAAGCAATCTTAATAGATATTCTTTATCACAGTGTCTTATAAGATTATCTATATAAACCTCAAACTGCTCAGCTTCGTCTAAGTTTCTTTTTAAGGTAAGAACTAACTCAGCAATTTCATGTTGTGGGCGATGTTTCATCTAGAATCTCCTTCTCAATATCTTGAAATACTTGTTTTAAACCGGTAAAATACGTAGCAGGAACTCCAGCAGAATCATAAACTCTTTGCTCAGCTCTTTTTAAACAAGCAAGAGCATATTCAGTATCAAATTTATAACTTGGTGCTACTGTAGGTGCTGATAATAGAGCACACCTAACTTCACTCAATAAGAATTTTGAAGGTACGTCTTCTACTTTATTATAAAACTGTTGAATAATATCAGCAGCATTTTCTTTTGAAATAAGTTCTTTATTTAGTTCCATCTATCTTTTCTCCCATCATCTTAATACATTCTGGACAGAGTACTATTGTGTAAGCACCGTTCTTTTTATTGTCAAAAATTATGCAAGGGTCTTTGTCTTTTTGAATTGCAGTATAACAGCAATTACAATTTCCGTCTCTTTTCAAAGTTCTATACTCAACACTCATTTTAATACTCCTTATTACTTTCTTATTTATTATACGATATTCTTTAATAAAAAAAGACGAGTCTTCTAAAAAACTCGTCTTTTTATTCAATTATTTATTAGTTATTTCCTGTAGGTACTTGAATTAAAGTATTTCCATCAGTCATAACTTCCGGAAGTTTACCGTCCCAAGTTGCAAGATATTCAATATATTTAAGATATTCTGCTATAAGACTTGCTTCGTCAGCTGTTATATTAGACTTAATCTTTTCAGAACCCTCAGCATCAATTTCAGTAAGTCCAAGCACTGCAGTCTCACCCTCGTCTACTTGATGATAACTGAATGGAATAAAAATAAATAAGATGAGACATACAACTGCTACTATTATACTTATAATACCGATAACTGTATGACCCTTTTCTCCAGTGTGATTACCATAATCACTTAGAGATGAATAAAGTTTGATGCCACCAAAAATAGCACCACCAATGGTTAGGCCCATAAATAGAATGCCCAAAATTACTGCTATTGCCATTTGAAAATTCCTTTCATATTAAAAATATTTATTTGTAAACCTTACTAATTTCCCTTCAGTAAGAATTTAGCCACATGAATGTTGCTCTTGTATAAGCTCTCTAATAAATTCCTGGTTCTCAGTAAGCCTTTCCTCACTGGGTTTAAAATTCTCACAAGCTGGTGTATCTTCATAACACAAGAAACCGCACCAGTTATCTTTAGCACTTTCAGGCGGATTCTTACAACAAAGATTCCAGTCACCCGCTCCTATAAAATTTTTACATTGTCTGCAAGTCTTGTCCATAATAAACTCCCTTCATCGGTTGTATATTATATTATACAATAAAAATTATGAATTTAATTTAAGTCTTCTGTATAATTCTGTACCTGACTGTTTATCAAATATATGTGTTACAACACCATAAATTTCAGCAGCTTCAAAGCTAAAATCTAACTGACAATTTCCGTAACAAGATTCTACAGCAATAGTTTCTTTTGTCATCTTTTTAACTTGACTTATGTAAGGCAATGTTCCCGGCATTCGTGCACATTGCACTAAATCACCTTCCCGTGGAACAATAGCTCTGTTAATAACTACCCAGCCACCGTGGGGGAGTTCAACTTTAAGTGCTTTTAAACAGTTCCCATAAACAGAATCTAACTTAGTTGACTTATTATCTAGCTCATTTGGTTTGAATATCTTTGTTGTCATTCTTTATAACCTCACGAAGAGCAAAACAACTACACTCAGCTGGGTCACAGTGAAAAGGAGTAATATGATCACTTAAACCCCAAAGATGATCACACTTATCATAGTATTTACATTGCTTTGACTCATAAAAATTCTTATTGTGCTTATCTTCCATATTTATCTCCTAATATCGTTTAATGTATCTATTTTGTATTAATTATTCGTCTACTCCTATTTTATTATACAGTATAAATATAAGAAAAAAGAGCTTTTGGAAAAAATTTCCTAAGCTCTTTTAATTTTTATCTGCTCATGTATTCGTTATCATTCAAATCTTCATAATTTCTCTTATAAATATTATTTGAATACTCTTTTTGTTTAATCTTAACCTTTTCTAGTTGGTCAGGCACTTCATAAAAAACTGTAATTACTAGTTTATTATGTATATTATTACCACCAGAAATAGATTGTTTTATATCTAAGATAGCATACTCAGTATGTAATGCTAGCCACTCATTTACAACTTTTTCTAATTTACTTTCGAAGTCAACGAATTCGCTAAAAATTTTAATCTGTTTCATATTTTACTCCACGGTTATCTTTAATTGTTCACGAATAAAGTCTTTATTTTCTTCAATATACTTTGGTGGATTATTTGGGTCGGTACTAAAACCAAATTTACGTTCATTGACATAATAAGATTCTTTACTGAGAGTATATTTATACCAGCACACATTCCATAAATATTTCTCAATATCAGCTGCTGTAATATCGTTCTCAATAGTCTGGCCTGAAAACTTTCTGCTTGGACAAGTTTTACTTATTGTGCCATAATAACTATCATTTAGATATTCACTCGCTTTTGTCTTACTATCAACCAAAAACATTAAATGATGTTCAATGGGTTTTTTAAGAAGCTTAAAACCAGTAGTTCTTGTCCAACCATTATAATCTTTTATTGTAATTGGCTCATACCAGAGATAAACCTTGCCGAAATAAACAGAACTTTCTTTAAGTGTTTCATAACACTTCAGATATTCCCATTTAGTAGTCTTACCTTTGTTAATATTAGCTCGCTTATCCATATCAGCTTGCGCCTGCTTATATTCTTCAGAAGCTTTTGTTAAAACACCAACGCCACCTTTACATCTTGCAAACATAACTGGTTCTGAACATTTACCATTTACCCAAGTACAAGACACAAGAGCTTTAAGTAGCAAGTCAGCATTTATACCAATTTCCCAGGTTTTACCTTCTTTTGTAATCTTACAATTCCAGAAAGAAAGCTTACCACCCTGTGATGAGCCTTCCGCTGAGTCTAAAAGTTCTATCTCAAAGTCTTCATTTGTAAACTCATTGACTACACCTTCATGAGTTGTAACAAGCTTACTTCTACCTAGCTCTTTATCATACTCATATTGTGCAAATTTTGCCCAATTCAGAGCAGATTCCAATTGAGATTTACTTTTTGGGTCTACTAAATAACCCTGACGACGACCAGTATCTACTAGTTTACTTGTACCGTCTGGCTGGCGGACATATTCAAATATAATCTTTTCAACTATAATTACTTTATCATAAAGATTCCAACCTTGAAACTTTTCTGCCATATCAAATCTCCTTATTTTTATAATAAGTATCGTAATAAGCTATTGCCTGCTCACAAGCTTCTTCAATAGTTCTACATACACCGTGGCCAGCATTTACCCATTTATCAAAATGAAGTTTAAGAATTGCCCAATAATACCAACCAGCTTTTTCATCTGGTATAATTTCTATCTTATAATCCATAATACTCCTCTGAAAGTATCTCAAGTTTAACGTGTTTCTTTATACATTGATATAAAGTATAATCAAGAAGTGCTTCGACATCTTTATTAACTTCAAGCGGGTGAGTTGCAATATACTCATCTTTAAGTTTCTTTGCTTCATTACAAAGTTCAGGGGCAACTTCTCTTGCTTTTGCTAAAGAAAGAAGCGCGTCAGCTTTAACTTTTATTAGATATTTAGGGTCATTGGGAAACATACAAACTCCAAAATCAATACCCTTTATATACTTAATTAAAAACTCATGCATTCTAATAATATGATGAAGCTGCTTGGGGTCATAACCATACTTATCTATTTTATCTTTAATGGTTGGATAAGGATGTTCCATAGCTTTATACTTTTCCATCATCATTCCATACATACAATTAACTGCAACATGAGTATTATAATGAGCAATTTCTTCTCTATGGTCTAGAAGTTCTTTAAACAAACCGTAGTATCGCTCAGTAATAACGTAATATTCTGTAAATAATATTTCCAAAAAGTTAACATTCTGCTTCTTAAATGTTTCGAACATAATTCTAATATCTTTAACATCAATATGTTCATTTGTATCAAGAACTATAGTAGTGCTAACCGGCTTAGTATTAAGAATAATATCTTCAAGATAAGGAATTACAATAGCTTTTGTATCTATATCACTGCCTTCATAGTCAAGACCATAGTTTTGAGAGCCTTGAAGAAATACTCCCAAAACCTCATAGCCTAAAGACTCAAGATAACTTCTATCTTTATGAAGTCTTTCAAAAATCTTTGCTTTATCTGCCAAATTTTCTCGCCCTCTTTCTTGCTGCTTCTGATTTAAGCTTTCTTCTTACACTTGGTTTTATATAATATTCGTGTTTTCTGTAATCTTCAAGTATATTATTTTTAATAACATACTTTTTAAACCTTTTAAGTAAACTTTCAAAAGTTTCATTAGGTCTAAGTTTAACCATTAATATCACCTCCCTCATCATCAGGAGCTTGATTACCAAAGCAATCCCAACCTTCTTTTGAAGTTCTTGCAAACAACTCAATCTTATTTGAAATAGGATACATCTTTTCTATTCTGTTTCTTACTTCTTCTGGCTTTGCGGAATGACGAGTTATTTTTTCCTCTACGAAGTCATCGCATTCAATTGTTTCTATAAATTGCTTTTGACCTGGATTTCTTACTCTATCTGCTGGTATCTTACCTCGCTTAAAAAGTAAACAAAGCTCACAACCTGACATTGTATAATTACCAACATTAGCTCTACGCTTATGCCACACAAAAGCAACTGTTATGTATTTAAAACCCCAAGACTCTGCTACTTCAATACATCTCGGAAGCTCTGAACTTACTACCCACATAAAAAGTAAACAGTTATCTACATCTGTAATATTTCTTACGTACTCACCAAATTCTTTAAGTTCATCAAACGTCATTGTGTCGTAGTATTCAGAAGCAGGATACCACTTGGTTCCGCCTGAACCACCATACTTCCAAGGTGGGTCTGCATAAATAACTTGATATTTATTATTTGTATTTGTTATATCTACTCTCATTTAAGTACTTCCGCCTCACAAGAATCTTCATTAAGTGCAAATACACAAAAGCAGTCTAAACATTTAAAGTAAAGAGGAAATGTAGGCACCTGATATGTTTCATCTGCTGTAATAATAACTGCAATATTAACACCATAATGGTATTCAGTTAAAGCCTCTGTGTCATAATCAAGTTCGAGTAAGCACTCTTTAAATGTTTCAGCAATAGCTTCAGCAAAACTATCCACTGCAGTCTCAAAAATCTTTTCATCACAAATATTTGTAACAGTATATCGAGCTTTTAAAGCATATTTAACTGTCTCATTGCCCATTATTTTATCTCCTTATCTTTTAAATAGTATTTAAATACTTTTTCTATAAAAAGTGAGGTATCAATGTTAGCCTTACAATCAAAACTATATAAAAATCCTGACATACCTTTAACTACAATAGTAAGAAACTCATTATTAATCAATATCCACCAGGCGGCAATCTGTTCCCAAGCAATATCATTTATAACTATATTATTTTCAAACTGCTTATAAAGAAGTCGCTCAGTATCCCACTCTAAATAACAGTCGCGAGCCAGTAAATTTGCAAACGCACCTTTACTATAATTATAATCGGAAGGTATATTATCTAGTGATTTTGTTATTTCATCTGTATAATGTTCTTTTACTGGTGAACAATTTTTACAGATATCTATGTGTGGTGCATTTACTGTATTACATCTAGGACATATCCAACCATAGTTCATTATTATATCACCTCAATCCAAAATGTTTTTAAGTCTTCTTCATTTTCAAATAGAATCCACAGACCATCATTAAATACTGCTACTATTTGTTGATCATTGTAGTCAAAGTGGTCTGGGTCATCAAAATAATCATCTGCCTTATAACAATTTAAAATGCAACCCGTTCTTTTTAACAATACTCCATCATCGTCTATATCAGACTTATAGGGCCTATCCGGCGACCACTCACAGGCATTACGGTAAAAGTATAAGGTAGTTGTTGTTCGAGCTTTAAATAGCTTCTTATAGCTTCCTGTATCCATATATTATCACATCCCTGCATCAAAATCTACTGGAATAGGTTCTGAAGTATTTTCTCCATAAATACCTATTTCGGTGATAGCTATTTTAATAATAACTGGGTCAGCTTCTAAATCATCATGTACTCGACGAGTTCTTTTAATGTGTTCTAAAGAATCTTTAGCCTGACCAAGAACTCTATAAATAGAAGCTTGATTTAAAAATTTACCCCAACGATTAACGCCCTTGCCTCTAAAATAATTTCCGGTAGTTTTATCTTTAATAACAAAATATTCCATAATTATTTCTCCTCATAGATAATCAAAGCATATTTACCACTGCCTGATTTAGCTTCGAATTTAATATCAATAAGGTTATCTTTTGTAATATTACGGGCTTCTAGCTCCTTATTAATATTATTAGATAGTTCATCTACAAAATTATTATACAAGCCAATTGTTTTAATCATAATAAATTCCTTTCAATAGTCTTTTATTATATTATACAATATACAAAAAGAAAATCTCACCATTTCTGATGAGATTTTTGTTTAATATTTAATTATTCAGCTTGATTTAATTTATCAAAGTCAGCTCTAAGCACAGCCATAAATCTCTTATCATGCATAATAGCATTATAGATTTCAACTGAAGTTTTAATACCACAATTTAGTTGGAAAGCATCACAAAGTTCATATACCCAGTCAACAAATTCTAGTCTATTGCCATCTCTATCATAAACAGTATCTTTTACAAAAGCCACCGCTGATTTATCATCGTCATAAAGACTCTTACAAATATTAACTATACCCTCATCGTTAAGCTCGGGTGGTACTAATTCATCTTCCTCATCCCAGTCGTTTGTAGCTTCAAAGTCTTCTTTTGTTGGCTCTGGAAAGTCTTCAGTAAAATCTTCTATGGTAGCAGGACTAGTACTGGTTACCTCTTCTTGTATTTCAACGGTACCAGCAAGTTGGCCTTCTAAATCTTCAATATCCTTTACTATACAAATAGCATCTTCTAAAGTATCACAAATAGTTTCTTGTGCAATCCAGTTATCCTCGTCTGAAAACCATTGAATAGCTACTGTAAAATTATCTGATTCATTACCGGTATCAATATTAAAAAAGTTACCATACTTAAAACCATAATCTACTAAGCCTTCCTTATGTAGTGGAAGTAGCTCGTCATACATAGCTTTAAGATCTGGGTCAGCTTCGATTTTAGCCAATGCCTCATCTTGTGTATAGTGTGTCACCTTAGGTAAAGACTCACTGTTTTCATAAGCCTCTTCCAGTTCTTTAAAAATATCAAATTCCATAATAAGTCTCCTTAAATTATAAACAATTTTTTATCATATAATTTAGCAATAAAAATAGAGGAAGCTATTACAAACTTTCCTCTACTCTATTTTTTGCTATATCAAAATATTTTTCATTAAGCTCTATACCAATAAACTTTCTATTAGTATTTATGCAAGCTACGCAAGTAGACCCGGAACCCATACAACTGTCTAAAACTGTTTCACCCTCATTACTAAAAGTCTTTATAAGATTTTCTAACAAGGCAATTGGCTTCTGAGTTTCGTGTAAGTTAGAAGTAAGGCAGTCTCTTTTAAATTTCCATACCTGAGTTGGATAACGCTTTCCGGTATCAACATATTCTTTTACTTTCTTAGTACCAGATATATCAGTCAAAGTACCAAGCTTTCCATTCTTAACTTTATTGCTTCTTTTAGGACCGGTATAGTTAAGCATCTGTGGATTATATGTACATTGCTTTTTATAGAACACTGAAATAGTTTCTACTGTCTTACCTACTCGTCTTTTTACTTGGTTTATATTTGTCAGTCTTTCTTTCTCCCAATAAATATCGTACTTGAATTCAGCAAGATTACTTATTCTCAATAAAGAACTAAAAGGTTCCTGACCAAATAATACAATAGCTCCATCTGATTTTATTACTCTATGATACTGTTCCCAAAGTTTATCAAATGGAATTATTATATCCCAAGAGCATTTTGTGGTTCCTAACCATAGGGTAAATCAGTAAGTATCATATCAACAGACTGATCTGGTATTTGTTTCATCACGTCTAAACAATTACCTAAAATCAAAGTGTTGGGCTTTATTACCGAAGACCCTATTTCATTCTCCTTTAATTTAAGTTTTATCATAATAAAAATATTCTTGTATCCTATCTTTAATATTTTTCCAATCAGTATCTGAAATATCTCTTTTACACATATTTTCTAAATAAGTAAGAAACCGTAAATTACTTAGTTCATTAGTACCACCTTGTGAACGAGGAATGATATGATCTAAAGAGGGTTTTAAATACTTGTCATTCGTTTGAAGATATTTATTATATAACTTATTAAACTGTTCATCAAAATAAAACTTTAAAATAAAAGACTTGTACCAGTTCACATCTTCTGAAAAACGAGTTTTATCTTTATTAATAATTTGACGATTTAAAAATTTAAGTTTATCAAAGTCTTCAAACTGCATAAGCCAATCTAAAGTTAATTCATCTCTATAGCGTAAATGTCTTAGCATATTACTATATTGCGCTATACGCTTAGATAGATATTTATTAGTGAGCTTCTTTGTAGGTTTTGCTCTCATTTGTATTCCATGTTTCAAAAGAATACGACTAATTTTATGATGATCTGTATTATAGTCAACAGCGATAGCTCGCAGTGATTTACCTTGTTCATATTTAGAAATAATAGTCTGAATAACTTCTTTATTAGAAAAATCAGTTATTGACATCTTAGTCCCACCAACGTTCGTAGTTCTTAGCAATAGTCATAAACAAATCTAATTTAAGTCTATCTCTATCTTTTTCTACTTGCTTGTAGATAGCTTTAAGTTCTTTGGTTTCTTCTTTTGTCATATCTTGATTGGGGTCAAACATTGTATGTCCGTCTGAGGTAGTTGTAGTAAACTCTGTACCGAGTCTTGCTTCAACATAATGGCCAATCATATCATCAGGTGAAATATTCTGAAGCTCGTCTATACATCTGCAGCATTCATTTAGACTAGCAATAGTTTTCTCAAAGTTGTTTTCTGCTGCAGACTTATCTTGCCATACATTATAGTCCTGAGCAAAATAATCTCTTGTATAATGAAGCATTACACTAAGAACTGAAATCATTGTTTCTGGTTCCCAAGGCACAAATTCTTTTGCCTCTTTCTTAAGCTGCTTCTTATAGTTTTTTATCATCTTGTAATATCTCTTACAGGATTTTCTTTCTTCTGGCGTATATTTTAAATACTTTTTCCACATCTTTACTGGTATCATTTCACTTCCTCCTTTCGACAGTGTTCACAATTATATAGGTCTCTCTTAATAAAGGTTTCTTCTGCAGCTTGAATTTCTGTATTAGGATTGCACGGCTCACCTTCATTGATAGGTGATACTGGGTTAGGATTATTCATAACACCTGTAGCACCCTTTTCATTAAGAAGAGTTACTGTCGGATTAAAAGGATTTGAGGATGTGCTATTAGACCAAGCATTGTCTTGTAGACTTCTATTAATACTCTTCTGAGCATCTTCAACAGATATATTACTCTTTTCTTCTGAACAAGTTACTTCGGTCCACCAAGGAGTAGGTTTATTAGAGTCTTTGTATCTGATGTTGTCATCATAGTATGGAGTAGGTGTTGGGTTAAGAGGCCAGCCTGTATTAGAACTACCTGCAAGCTTACCATCTGTATAACCCTTGTTGTAAGCATCTTGAATAAGATCTCTTAGCTTTTTCTCTGTAAGTTCATAGTTACCGTTTTTGTTCTTTGATTCTGTAATAATAATTAGTGACATAGTTTAATTCTCCTTAGATGTAGTTATAGTTGCCGAGGATACTCGTATCATATTACCGTGAATAAGTTCTATTAAAGTTGCAAAAGCTTTATCAAGATCGTCTACAAGAACTTTACCTGTATAATCTCCAATAGTTTCTAATGTAAATACTTCTACTGTTTCTCCAAAATATTGCATAGCTCTTTCTTTAAGTTTTAAAGCACGCTTTGGATTAACCTCAAAAATAGGAAGTTGTTCTTCAATAGCTTTCTTAATAAGGTCTTTAGTCTTACCTGAACCTGCTGTACCAATAATAATGTTCATGCTGAGTTTCTCCTCGAGATATAAATAGATTACTATAGTTTAAATATTATATATAAAATAATATATTAATTAATACATATTATTAATACATATATTTATTCTATATTATATAATACAATATAATTATATAAATTTTTCTTATAAAAAAGAAGGTGCTATTACACACATTGCTTCTTTAACTTTTCTTTAAAAGCTTTTATCTCATCTAATCTTGTGACTACACTTCTAAAGTATTCTTCTTCACGTAGCTCTTCCCCGCAGTATTCACAGATATATAGTTGTTCTACCTCGCCAGATACAACTGGACAGTCTTTATCTCCATACTTACAGCCATGCCATTTACAACAGTGAGAAGCATGTACACCGGCAGAATTACTCATTATTTTTCCCTCCTAATAATCTTAATCCATTCTTTAATAGCTTTTTCAATAGCTATATGGTAAGGATTAAAAGTATCCCAACCATAGCTCTCTGTATGTGCTCTGCAGTAAGGACATTGGATTCTAACGTGATGGTATCTATAATCACCAACCTCATCAAAGTCTTCAAAAATTTCAGGTTCCTCACCACAAAAACAATTAGGCAAGTTTACGGTTTCTTTAGCTTCTTTATAATATTCAATTTTTGCCATATTATCTATTCTCCAATCCAAAATAAAATTGATGTTGAAGTCCTTCTATATTACGTGCCGTAACCTTAATTCCACGCTCGTTTTCAAGAAGGCTAGCACTTATACGCTCGTCAATAACTTCGCTCAAATTTAGTACCTCTATGAGCTCCATAAGTATATTCTCAACTTCAGTATATGAGAAAGTCTTTGAAATTAATGTTGGGTTATGTTGTTTATATTTTGGTTTTATGTATATCATAGTTCCTCAAAGTCTAAAGTGGCACCACAGCTACATCTAACTGTTAGAAAGTCTCCAATGCTAGTAGGTGTAATTTCAAAAGTTACATTACCACCGCAGCATCCATGATAGCCTTTTGCACACTTACCATTATTGTGGGTCTCATACCACACTGCTATTTCATCATGCATTTCTTCTGTTATTTTTGGAAATTGATAGCGCTTACTTACCATACCATAATTTATCTCCTTAATAGTTTAGTTATAATAACTTCTTTCACCAGTATAACAGCCATCTCGACTATCTCGTGCAAGACAGTCTTCATTATATCCTAAAGTCATTTTCTTCCTCCTGGAATTTTTGTATAGGTGGCAGTAGGTATTGCTGGAATAAAGTCTGGTTGCTCTCTTAAAACAATAAATAAATCTTTAGGCTCTAAACCCTGCTGAGTTAAAGAATGCTTTATACAATATTCAAGGGTCTCTCTCTGCACTGAATTAATGTCAACTTTAAATGATACTTCAAAGGTCATCTTAACACCTCAATAATTAGTTATAATAACTTCCTTTCCTTTACGTTTATTACCATCTCGGTTGATACTACGTTTTACTTCCACTTCGTGGATATTATAATCCTTGAATAGCTCTCTTATAAAAGCAGTATCATTATTACTTATAATTACTTTACAGTTCTTCTTAGTTAGGTTATCACAGATAAGCTTAAGTCTTTCTGTATCTTCTCTGGTCCAACCAGCTTTTTGATAACCTACAAAGCCATCAGTCTTTATATCTTCATCTGGGTCATAAGGTGGGTCAAGATAAACTAATGAGCCTTCTTCAGCATTTTGTACCCAAGTAAAATCTCCCCAGATAAATTTAACATTCTGAAGTTGCTTGGATACAGCTCTCAGATGTTCTGGGTCAAAAGAACTACCAGTAAGTTTACCATTAAAAGGAACATTAAATTCACCATCTTTATTTACTCTGTATAAACCATTAAAACAATGTTTGTTTAAATAAATAAATCTAGCTGCTTGTGTTTCTGTACCTGCCTCTAAACTACAGTTAAAGTCTTTTCTTATTCTGTAATAAAAAGCTTTAGGGTCCTTAACAGCTTCATGCTCTTGGTCAAGAATAGATAGATAGTTTATAACTCCTTCAACATTATCTCTGATGTTCTCATATACCCTTATCAGCTCGTGGTTAATATCACCTACTATAGCTGATGTAGGATTAAGGTCTAAGAGAACTGCTCCGCCACCTATAAAAGGTTCGTAGTATTTAGTATATGTATCAGGAAGAATATTTCGAATATAGGGAAGAACGGATCCCTTTCCTCCAGCCCATTTAATTACTGGCTTCATCCGTGTCCTCCACATCGATAGCTTCACAAGACTCAAGTAAACATCTAGTACATCTACCAGCAAGACAACCAAATGAATTCTCTGCAAGTGGATATTTACAAATACCATCCTCACAGTATATTCTTTCTATAACAGTATCATCTGCTTCTGGGCACTTATAAGGTTCAAGAGTATTAACTGGTGTATTAACTAAAACAGCATTACAAATATTTTCTGTTCTCATAAGTACAAGAGCTGTAGCAGTATTATCTTTTTCTTCAATAATAACCGCAGGGTCTCCTTCAAAACTATATACCTGATTTTTGTTCATGATTTTATATACTCCTTATTTTATTTATTTTATCTATTTTATTATACGATAAAGAAAAGATGGATTTAACAATTTAAACCCATCTTTATATTATTTAGTTATATAATTTTAACCACAAAGAATATGCTTTTACCATTATGTCAGCTGCGTCTTTTTGACTGAACTTATATCTGGTTTTTAAATCTTTGTAAGCAGCAAGCTTTACTTTATTAAATTCAGGGGTACCTGGTACTGGTGTTTTATCTCTAACTATCTTAAAGAATTCAGTTAGATTATTAGCTGCCCAAGATACTGCTTTAAGAACAATAGAATTATCTACAGCTTCTTCTAAGTCAAGATTATCAGAGTCATCACCAGTCATCTTATTTGGTTCTTCGGTAAGTGGTTTCTCAAGAGGTTTCTTTTCACCTAAGCAGTCAACAGGTTTTTCATCTTCACTGTGAGCTATTACTTTATTTACCTTACAGTCTACTACTGCATTATCTGGTTCCTCAGCAGCCTCTTCTAAGACAGCTTCAGACACACCAAAGTCTTTTTGTAAATAATAAACAAATTGATACTTAATAGTATCAGAGGCAGACTCTATAGCAACATAAGGTCGAGAGTCATATCCAGTATATCCCCAGTATTCATAATGTCCAATACCATCATCACCATATTCTAACTTAAGAACTTCTGGTGCCTCAGTAATAGACATTTCAGTATCTCTGGTAAGTATCCATTCAGACTCTTCTATTATTTTATAACCATCAGTAACTTCTTTATAACCATAGGTTTCAGCCAGCGCTTCTGGATGGATTTCTAGATCACATATTTTATCTTCTGCATTGTAATCTTCATATCTTTCACAATCAAACTGAATACTAGCTGGACTATCATCTTCATCGAAATCCTCAAAGTCATCCTCATCAAGTTCATAATCCTCTTCGAACTCTTTAGAATACATAGGAACTCTAAGTTTATTAGCTTTGAAGGTAGCTGCATTAATATCTAAAGTAAACATCGATTCCTTGAAGTCTTTATTTAACTTGTCTACTATCTGAGTAATCTCAGAGGTTTCTTCTGCTATTAAATTAGCAAGTCCTTGTGCACGCTTATCTTGGTTAGCTTTCAGCTTCTGCTTCTTATCAGAGAAAGCAAATTCCTTGTCAGCTCTATCACGAGCTTGAGTACTGGGTGCCCAATAAGCATCGCTCATTTCCTTTAATATCTTCTCTAGTTCTTCTATTCTATCTTTTACTTTCTCATACTGTTCTTCATCTCGTTCCCATTCATCACCCTCACGGTCATGAGGATCATAACGACGATAAGACCATTCAAGTCCCCAAAGTTCTGATTGTAGTTCCTCATACTTAGTTGCTAAAGCTTTATATTCTGGAGCTAGTTTTAGCTCGTTTCTATATTTATCACTTGCTGCTTCGTATTTGGTTTTTAAATCTTTTATCTCTGCTTCCAAAGCTGTAATTTCTGTATCTAATTTTATTAGTTCGTCGCTTTGTTTAGACTCTGTTAATACATTTGAATTAAGCTCATCTAAAGCTTCCATAGCTTCTTTAAAGTAATTAGTCATATTAAAAATCTCCATAAATAATGTTTTCAATTATCATATAATTTAGCAGTTAAAATAAAAGCAGGTAATTAAAAACTTTACCTGCTTGGTTATTTTTATATTAAACTTACATACATAGCATTATCTGAATTAAGGCTGTATAGATTAAATCCTCTTGCCCTGAGGTACTTCTCCAGTAGTGCTTGGTCAGCAGCGACATTAACAGTTATTCTTACAGAAGTCTCACAGTTCTTTGCTGCTTCATAGATCTTATTCTCTACTCGGTCTATAAGTTTCTTATCCAGCTTCTCAGCACAACTCTGTGCAACCAAGCCTTTTATTTCTGCTGCATTAATCATAAGTCTTCTCCTCTCTCCTCTACCGTAAGGCTGATTATATCTTCCTTAGTTATAACCTTGCTGAAGGTTTTAACTATCTCTGCACCGCAAAAAGGACAGATAGCTTTACCTTTTATTCTTGCTGTATGTTGTATATTACTTGCTGGAATATATTGCTGGTTAATTATTTGGTCATCGTAATAATATAGATAAACTTCTGGTTCATTCTTACAACGTGGACATGTTACTTTCATTCTCGGGCTCCTTAGGTATTAATATATTTCTTAGTTCAGCTATTAGTTTATAATTACATCTGAATTTATAATCTGTGTGACTATACTGTTTATAAGGGCAGTCATCGCATTCAAAGTTAGCACAGCACTCCAACCCTTTTATTTGATTACTAGAAGTATCTATCTTTCGATAATCTTCGTCGTATAGAAATTCCGCCAGGCCAGTAGCAAATTCTTCTGGCATATCATAGTTAAGACATAAAGTCTTAGATAGGTCTTTAATAAATTCTTCTCTGGTCATACTCATTCTTCCCAACTTATGTATAGTTCTTTAGCATAATAACCATTAACAGTTCTTCTATTAGTCTCAGGAACCTGAGCAAAGATTTCAAAACCCTGTAGTTTAAAAAGCTTTACTAGCTTGTTAATATATTGCTGATGTTCATCTGCTACTTGTACTATTACTGCAGTTTCTCCCATACCTGAGGCTATTTGGATCTGAGCTTCTATCTCATCATAAGACTCAGCAGGAAGTTGTTGCCTTAACGCCACCATAGATTTTATTTGCATTTCCTTTTTAAAAGCAACATTTATCATACTACTCCTCCCAGGAGATTACTACTTCTCTGGTTTCATAAATTTCACCTATTATTCTTTTATATACCTTGTATCCTAAAGCTTCAAGTATCTCTACTGCCTGAGGATGAAGGTATTCAGTCTTGTAATAAATCTCTGTTCCATTCATAAGAATAGTTTCTTTTATAGCTCTCTCTATCTGCTCAAGCTGGATAGTCAAGGGATCTTCTGCTAGGAGTCTAGCTTGTTCTGCTGTTATCATTATTCCCTCTCCTTATATAGCAAGTAGTAAAGACTCTCTGTCAGCATCCAATACATCAATGACTTTATCATTGGCTGCATTATATACTACAATACTTTCTTTCTTACAGTCGTGGCACAGTCCGCGTTCTTCGCTTTCAGTTCTATAAAGTCTTTCGGTTATAACACTTCCACAGTAAGGGCAGACAGCTGGGTCTATTACAGTATCATTAACGAATAAACCTGTGTCCTTATCTTCATAAAGTTCATTATTCATATAGTTATCAATATGTAAAGCTCTGGTCTTTCTATGTAGATTGCCAATGGCTGTACCCCAGCCGTTAACTATAGCATCAGCATGTAGTTCTGTAAAAACATCACTGACTAACTTTCTAGCTGTAGCTGAACATCTTTTATCGTGTTTCTTTCTGTGCTTCATACAATTCATATATGTATTCCTCTTTTCTTTTTAATCTTATCTATATCTATTATACAATATTCCCAGTTGAAATGTGGCTGGTTAAATAAAAAATCCCCAAGAAATTTTATCTTAGGGATTTTTATTATTAGTCTTGTGGGTCTAGCTTATTAAGATTATTTCTAAGTATCTTAGTAAGTGCTCTCACAGCAACAGCGGTATCCTCATCAAGGTCTTTGAAGAAATCCTTGTCACTTGTTATATCAGCGAGCTGATTGATTACTGATCTGATAGGAGCTATGGTATCATACTTCTTGATAACAAGTTCCTTACCATCATCAGATAGATAAAGTTCAAGAGGGTCTCCCTCTCTTATTCCGAGCTGGGCTCTTACTTCCTTGGGTATTACTACTCTTCCAAGGTCATCTATTCTTCTTACTATTCCTGTAGCTTTCATGTTTAATCCTCCACATCTCTAAGTTCTTTAAGTTCTATCTGTACTAACTTATACTCAGCAGTAGGTGCGATCATCTTTCCGGTGTATCTATCCTTACTGGTGATATAGTGTTCTGCTTGCTCACGCGCTTTCTTCTTGCTTACGTAGATCTGCGCGTATCTTAGGTCAGGACTAAATTGCTTCATACCACAAGAGTACTGACCATCTGAAAACTTAATTACATATAGTTCTTTCATGTTAAAACCACTGCGACCACATAGCATACTTAACTCGCTCTCTGCCACATGGCTCTCCTGTAAATTCTTCATATAGTTCTACTAAAGTAGTTATCTTAGTTCCAATATCTGGGTCAGACATAGGAGAGGGAATATAACTTTCTATAAACTCATTACCCTCACCGAGCATACCGGGTTCTATAATCTTATCCGGCCAAACTAAGCGAGCAAAGTCTCCATTCATTCCGTCATAGATAAGAAGTGGCTTACCTTCCCTCTCATCGTATCTGTAATTATACTCATCAAGTTCTGGGTGTGCTTCTATAAATTTATGTATCATATCAAAGTCTTCGTGAGAAAGCTCGGTCTCATAAAGATCTATTGTAACTCCAACTACTATTCTACATTCAACGCTCATTAGCTTAAGCCTCCTGTACTTCTATATTATTAGCTTCGAGTTCTGCCTTAACTCTTTGGGCTGCGCGGTAATCCACACAGTCCTCATCACACTTACTGCACTGACCGAACTGACATATAGCTTTTGCAATCTGTTCTACTGTTATCATGGTTAGGCTTCCTCCTTAACTAACAAATTTGATAGCGGCAAGTTCTTGTACATTTACAGTAACCCCACCAAAGGTGAAAGTCTTTGCATGTTCTGTTGTGACAGGTTCCATACCTAAAGAGTATTCTAAGTCTGCACGTATTTTTAATAGGTGACGGATTTCCCCTTCGGACATACGCATGGTTTCTTTAATCTTATGACCATTCTTCAACCAGCAGATCATCTTTACTTTACGTAACATTACTCTTCCTCCGTTTCAGGTTCCGGTTCATCAGTACGTATCCACATCATGTTGCACTCACCTTCTGGAGTTATCTCAACATAGTTAGAGCAGGTACAGTATCCGGCATCGTTTTCATTACAGGCATAACATCTACATCTCATCCTCTTACACCTCCACCAAAGATAGTTAGTCTTACTTTCTCATCTTTAGTAACTGTTACAGTAACCTGTGCACCGTTATCGAAAGGCATGTTAGGTAGGTCATCAAGGAACCTCATTAGGTCTCTACTTGTATTAGCTACACCAGCAAAGACTTCTTTACCATCATGTGTATATTCTGACTCGGTCTTCTTTGGGTTCTCTACTACTGGGTCTTGGGCTGGGTAGATATTGTCGTCACCATCTTCTACTGCCCACTGAATGTGGAGAGTTCTATGAGCATGGTTCTGGAAGTTAGCTATGTATCCTTGTTCTCCAAGCATACGAACTACTTCTTTACCAACACAATCAAAAGCAGCAAACTCAGTTATGATTTCGGTTTCGTATTCACCAGCATCAATAGCTTTCTGGATTTCTACACTGGCAGTATTCCAGATGAATTCTTTAGCAAGTCCTTTTACTCTTTCTTGAGTTTCTTTAAAAGCTTCATAAGCTGTCTTCATATTCTTATCCTCCGATTTGATTTCTTCAATTTTATAAAGTGTTATCTTTTTTGCTGTTATAAGATTTATACCCATCTTTCTAGCTGATGACTCTGTTTCGAATTTCTTTGCCAGCTGGACTGAAGTGTTATATAAAACTGTCTTGTCAGTCCACAGGTCTTCAAAGTAATAATCCTTATCAGGTTCGCTCTTGGTTCTACATCTGATTACGTACATATCTTACTCCTTATTTAATATTATACTTTTCTTTAAGCTCAGCTAGATCCGCCGGTTCTAGAATAACACCACGAGAGCAAGCACCAAGCCTGAATAAATTCCTGTAGAATTCTTCTACTCCTTCTTGCTTACCGGCATCATAGAGAGCTTTCTTAATATCTGAAGGTGTCTCATATATTCTTTGATTAAGAGTTTTATCCATAATTATTTTTCCTTATACCTTATTTTAAGATTAGTTACCATTCTAAGAATTTCTCCACAAGTCACAGCACGACCTGTCCAGTACTCTGGGTCATGTTTAAGAGGTGAAGCTAAGCTTGGGTCTTTCTGTAGTTTATTAAATGCTTCAAGTTTCTCAGTAAGAATTTCTTCGAGTTCCTCTAAAAGTTCTTTACCTTCTGCTTGTCTACCTTCTTTGTATCCCTTTTCATAAGTGTATTCTACTAAATCACCTATCATAGCAAGTCTCCTTTACTTAATGTTCTTTAGGGCAGATGGAATATCAGACTCACCAACAGTTAGGGTTTCATAATACATATTAAACTTCTCGCAGAAGTCTTTAGCAATCTCCTTATCTGTTACTATACCAACTATCTGTCTTTGGGTTTCATAATAACCAACATCAGTTGATTTATAGATTACGTAATATTGCTTCTTAATTATTTCTTTCATAATCCCTCTCCTGTTAATTTGTTTCTTACATATTTATTATACAATATCTAAAGCTGAAATGTGGCGGGTTTATAGAAAAAAGACTTAGAGTTTTTCTAAGTCTTTAATACAGTATCTAATATTCCATTTAGGTCTTTACTGTCATCCAGCCATGTAAACATTGCTTGGAACTTACCATTCACAAAGTATCCTAAAGAGTAGTAGCATTTAGAACAATCTTCGATAGCTTCTTCGTAGAGAGTGTTACACTGCTCTGGCAAGATGTAATCCCCGTATCTTGTAAAGTCTACATGGTAGTAGTTGTGGTTACAATAAGAGACATTCTTCAGATGAGTTAGAGTATTCTTATCCAGCTCAAAAGAGAACATAATATTTCTCGACATTATTTCATCTCCTTAAATTTCTTATATCCCTCGTCAGTGTAGTAGAATGTGTTAAATAGTTCTGGATACTTTCTTACTTCTACCACCTCAAAGTTATCAGCAGTTATATCAGGTCTATACCAACCACTCTTAAGCACGGTCCGGATATGTTCTTCTGCTTCTTGCTCAGTACCGAAGACGGCACCTTCTGAGAAGAACTTGATATTACCGAAAGGTGGGATACAGTCCTTGATACAGAAAGCATAGCCGGAGTATTGTGGGTCAGTTAGTTTTATTACATAACCCATATAGTTAATCCTCCTTGGCAGTATAGAGACCGAGTCTTAAACCTTTGTAGTATTCGGTTTCCATGTTAGTAATAATTCTCAACTCGAATAAACGTATCAGTTCTCCATTGGTTAGAGCTTCAGCTTCTTTGAGAGTGTATCCATCTCCAACCAAAGAGTATCGGAAGTGTTCTAAGTTTATATCCACGTTAATGATCATGTTAATCCCTCTCTTTATACTGTATTACAATAGTCAGCCAATTCTGAGAGCCGGTAGAACAAACCTTCCAATCAAGAAGTTCTACATCTGGATTTTCTTGTAGCCAAGTAGTAAGTTCACAGGCGGCATTCGAACTACTGGTTCCAGTTGAATTACAATAAGATGTAAAGCTTTTAAACTTAATCATTGGTTAATCCCTCCTACTTATACAGTTCTTTCGCCAGTAGACGAGAATAGTATTAGTTGCTTGGTTATAGAGAACCTCATTGACATCGAACTCATTCTGTATTACTGACTGAATAATACTTCCAAGCTTCTTGATTTCTTCGGGTTCATCATTTAGATCTATTCTGGTATATGCAGTCAAAGTCTTAGCGTCAAATACTGGTAGAGTCTTCCAGTTATAATTCCTTAAGAACTTACGAGCTGCTTCGATAGCTGAGGTATCTTCTTTAGGTTGAACATTATCTTCCACCGGGAAACACTTACCCATCCATAAGCAAGCTTCTACAAACTCTTTTAGTTTGGTTATACTATCCAAAGCTTGGTCACAGAGGTCTACTATTTCTCTATAGGCCGCAACCTTACCAGCATCATATCCTTCTTCATAAGCCGCGCAGTTACGATTTCTCTGGTCTTTAAGTGCAGTGAGAAGCTCCTCAGCCTCGGGTGTCATGTCACATGCTACTTCAGTAGAGAAGCATTCACCATATCTTTTATTTTCCATAGGTTAATCCTCCAATAGTTTATATATTACTTTGTCTATTTCATCCGGTCCAATTCGGTGGTCGGCAGACTCCAAAGCAATCTCATGTAACTCTGACTGTACCTTCAAGAGAGTCTCCTGCTTACCTGCAGCCCAACCGTTACCATAGCTACTCATACTATCCATAGCTTAGTCCTCCTTCACATACATAGTAGCAAGACGCATAGCAGCACTGCCTTTATAAGCTTTCGCATGTTCTGGTGTATCTATTACTACAATATGTTCTTTACCGTTTCTATCTTTGTCTATAAGTATTGCTACTTGCTTTTTAACGAAGCCGGCTTTTAGCATTTCTTTTATATCCATTAGTTAGTTCTCCTCTACAAGAATTTGGTCTTGTGTTAAGGTATAGCTATCGCCATCTCCATCGATACAGTAATAATTACCATCATCTAATGGATAGCAAGCAAGAAGTTCTACCTTTCTTGGTGGCTGTCTCTTTCCCTGATACCAAATGTTATCATCTATAAAATAACGTTTCTTATTATCATTAAACATATAAACCCTCTCCTTTATCTATGTCTTGGGTCCCACTCTATTATCAGACGATGAGACGCAGGTCTATAGGTTACAGTATCGTATCTAAAGTCATGGTGTAATACTTGAACTAAAGTATCTGCCAACTCTATGGTCTCATCTTCAAGTTCAAGATAAGCTCTCAGGTAGGTTTTGTTACCATGTGTGATCATAGCTCTATCACCAAAGTTAGTTTCTACAAACTCTCTTGCCCTGAGAATGTCAGGAGTATCCGGAAGTTTTGGTATTAGTTTCTTTATTCTACTCATCTATTAAACCCTCTCAATAATCAAATTAAAGTAAGTAATCTCTTTGCACCTATGCCTCAAAGACTCCTAACCGATTTTAACTTACGACTCGAACGTAATGCAGTGGGCTCTCGGTTACTGCAGCAGACCAATCTGTCGTGTTAGGGAGTTCAGATTAAATATTGTAGTTAGCTATTCTACTTTTAATCCTTACTGTACTTACATATATATTATACCATAAATCTATCTATAATTTGGCGGGTTAATCTAAGTTACAGATAACTTTTTTACCGTTAGCTATTGCATCTAAAACTAATCTAGCTACCTGCTTTTTAGATGGAGCTTTTTTAAGATTAGCAATGAATCTAGGTTTCGCATCCTTATCTATATTTGCCGGTTCTATTATATGAAGAATATAATTTTTCATGCAGTTAAGTGAAATATCATCTCTAAGAACTATCTTCATTATAGTTTCGACATGCTTATTTAGTTCATAAGAATAACATCCAGGTTTCTGAGTTAAATTGCCTTTTTTCTTTTTAACAGCCATTAAGTCTACCTCTATCTTAAATTAGTTACTATTTTATCTTACAATAGGTACATAAGAAATTTTGATAGTTAATAGAAAAAACTCCCAACATATTTTACTGGGAGTTTAAAATTTTTTATTCGTCATCGGTAGCAAGCGATAGTGGTCTCCACTCACCAGAAGCCAATTTTTCTTCTAGATCTTTTAGGGTAAAGAAAGCACCCTCTTTTGTGTTACCTCTATTACGATTATTTTGAGCAGAAGTAGCAGTAATAAGATTTTCTATTCTACAGTCTCCACGTTTATGGTTCTTGTGATCAATTAAGACTTTGTCTTCAGGCACCCTAAATACGCGAGCAGTTACTGCAATAGCTTCTTTACACATCTCTCTATAATAAATACGAGTATGTGTACCATAGCCACACGCGTTAGTTTCTGTAGAAGATAAAGTTGCTGATGGCAAATTACCATTACTAGACTTCCAACAAATACGATGTAATTCTTGCCCAAAATGAATATCGGTAGTTACCCATGCCAATAGTTTACCTGCAATCCAAATTAAACAAGTTCCGTCTTCTAGCAGTAAGTAAGGATTACGCGCTCTAGAGTTTACACGTGTTCCAGAAAATCCATATTGTTTTGCCAAGTCAAGCTCATCCTTTAAAGCATTTTTACACATAGTAAAATCCTCCTTTTAGTTTACTATCTTATCGTACAATACATCCATGAGAAATTTTGATAGTTAATAGAAAAACTTTAAGAAACTATATACAAACGAGCAGTACTCAATGGTCTCATTGATACAGTTGTATCACCAGTACCGTTAGGCAATCTAAATAATGACTTAAATTCTTGCTCTTGTTTATAAGCTAAAGACTTACACCAAAATCCAGCATAGTCATCAGAATAAAATACTTTGTACCCACCTAGCCAAGTATCTACATCAGCTAAATTACTAAGTAACTCTGAGCCCTCTCCTATTACCCAATAATTTCCAAAACCTCGGTAACGTAATTTCATTTCTTCAGTCATTACACCATTAAATAATCCAACAGATAACTGATGTAGTTTTGCAGTAGTGTGTATATAACAATAATCATCTGGATGTAAGTATCCCTCTTTCATAGCTTGTTCTATAAGTATCACTGTTTGAGTACCATCTATGTGATTAATAGTTTGTATAGGTTTTGTTATGTCAACAGACGTGAAGTAGTCCAAACCCCCTTCACTTACATCCCGGCGTTGGTCAGACTCTGGTAATGTGGCATATGTACTAATAGGTCTAATAAAGACTTCTCCATTAATAAATTGCTCTGCCTCATCTTTCTTTTTAAAAGCCCTAATAAATTTCATAGTTTCATCTCCGTATATTTAAAATTACTATTTTATAATACAATAAAAGACCTGATAGTTTTTAATCAGGTCTTTAAATATTTATTTTTTAGATAACTCCTAAACCGTCAGCTTTTAACATACTATTATAAACTAACATTAACACACCATCTTTGTTGTATTGTCTGTCAAGACTGGTAAGAAATCTTTTTGTGGCTGGTGATTTATCTTCGATAGGTTTATCATTAGTTCCAATAATCAATTGTCTTATGTAATGTTTAAAACCTTTGGTATCAACTGACTTGCTTAAATATGTAGTATCAATATCAGTTTTATGTTTGGTTAGAGTGTGTGAATAACTTGATTTGACTGTTGAGACCTTACGTTGGGATAGTTCTTGATTTGTCATAATATGTAACCTCGTTTTGTTTTATTTACATTTATATTATAACATATTTTTTGGTAAATTGTGGCGGGTTAATTAAAAAAGACCTAAGATAATTTCTCAGGTCTTTTATATTATTTACAGTATCAATACAATATTACAGTATCAATTTCAGGGTCGTAATAAACTTCTACCATACTGAAGGATCCGTCAATTCCCTTGATCTCTAGAGCAGCGGATCTACTTATCTTCTCACTCTGAAGAAGTGCTATCAGTTCTCTTACGCTCCTTGCTTGTCCGATGAATTCTTCCATATCCCTCTCCTATCTAAATCATGATTCTTTCGAAGGTACCTCTGCCCAAGATACTGTTACTCTATCACTTGTATAAGTAGCTTTGTATCCGGCCTCTCTGAGCATCTCAAGTATTCTCTCACCGGTCAAATCAGTTTCTTCATAGCTAGTTTTTACTGTAACTTGGTAATCCCCAATAGCAATGGTCTCTCTTATAGCAGGTTCAATTATCACAGAAACAATTGCTTTTGCTCCACCATTTATTCTGTCTTTTGTTTGTTTATAAGCTTCACTTGCACTTAACATTATTTCTTAATTCCTTTCGCTAGATAATAAATATATCCTCTTTCTAAGAACTCATGAGCTTGAAATGTCTGTTTATTTTCGGTATCATACCAGTCAGTACGTTTCTCTATCAGAGGAAGATTGTAGTGTATCTTTCCTTCTTGAGCACAGGCATACTCACAGGCAAGTCTCTCGTCTCTGAACATAGAGTCTACGTGGGGTTTACCTTCTTCGTTACATCCATAAACTATATAAGTTATTGTTACTTCTTTAGCCATTTCTAGCATCCCACTCCTTCTCAGCTTTTTCGTATCCGGCAATAAGTGAATAGCCTTCATACTCACTTAGATATTCGGCTCTACCCATACAATAGATTTCTTTTGGTGTCATAAGTTAATCCCTCTCCTTAATCCAAAGCTTTTCTTACTATCTTATTTAAGTCAAAGTCCTCAGCACTGTATGTAGCTTCAGTAGTCTTACCGTCTTTTGTTATTGTGACTGTTACTGTATTCTTCGGTTTCTCTACCTTACTTCCGGATTTAGGTGGTTGTGGTTTGGTTTCTTTATCAGGTCCAAGTCTTCTCTTCGCCACAAAGTGATTAGGTCCAACCTCATCGATGTCTGTAATACATTTATCTTCAAGTTGGATTACTCTCTTCTCAAGTGCTTTGATACATTCGGAGTGATGCTCAGTTAATGCTGATACAACCCAGAACATACCAGTAATTATATTACAAAGAGCACTAAACATATCTACTACCGTCTGCTTTGAACCTTCTACAGTTTCCATATCCACTGGTCTACAGAGCATTACTATTGCTAATACAAAGAAAGCAAAAGCAATCAGTAGTCTGAGCCATTGGGTCTTAAAGAAGTTTGGTAGTTTATTCTTATTTATATACATTATTCTTTATTCTCCTTTACCAACCCCAGTTACAAATAGTTTGTCCACCATAGAATAATTGACGTTCCCAACGTTTTTCTTCATTGGTTTGTTCTTGGCAGACAGTGTGTCCACACTTACACTTTTCTTTCTTAAGTCGCTGTCCACATTTAGGACAGGTCTTAGGAAGTTCCTTGCATTTTATATTACACCTCATAGTTAGTCCTCCAACTTTTCGAAGAAGTCTTCTGGCCAAAAACCGGTGTAACCTTTAATCTTGTATTGATTTCCTTTTACTTCTGTAATAATAGCAGGTTCCCAAGCACAAGCCAACTTACCAGAATTACTTGGCAAAAACATATGCATGTTAGCTGCGAACTTTACCTTCTCGCCTTCAGCAAACTTAGCCATTACTTTTTACCTCCTTCTTAATCTCAATCTGTTTTAGGTCTTCTCTCCAGCTCTTAAACTTACTTCCCATTACTTAGCACCTCCAACTATAATCTTTCCGTTAATGATTTCAAGAACAGTTTCATTTTTATCTATGTCATCTTCCGGCATATATACTACTTGAACGTAGTTGTATTGACGAGCTAACTTATCAGCGATAGCACAAGCACCATCTAAAGTATTTGCTGCCTCTGGTCTGGAAGTGTTTCTGTCCTCACCGGCGAATACTACATAATCAGCTTCGTCAGTTAGAATATTATCAATGGTTTGTATTGCTTCGGTTCTTTCCATAATTTTTTAACCTCTTTTCTTTTATCTTACATATTTATTATACCATAAAGATTGGTGAAATACGGCGGGTTAATCAAAAATTCTTTTGGGGTCAATAGAGACTCATTAACGAACTTTTATTTAGAGTAAGTAAAATAATAAGGCCAGCAGACAAAGTGTCAAAAACTGGCCTTCTCGGGTCTCGTATGAAGTTTTAACTCTTAAAACTCTCTTTATCTATAACTTCATACCATTCCTTGTAACCGCTTTCGATAGATGGGAAGGAAAGATTAGGATAATGTTTCTCCTGATATTCTGGAAGAAGTTTAATCAGAACTCTTGAACCTCTGTCTTCTACAACTACATGAGGAAGTTGAAGTTCATTAGGATTAAGCCATTCTTTCTTTGCCTGAACTAAATAACCAGTCCAGTTTTCTTCTTGAATTGTCTTTCCATCAATTGGGTATTTCATTTCGTCCATACTTTACTCCTTATAAAAAGTTTGGGGTTGCTCCGTCCAATCACACTCCTGACCCCTGTGTGACCTCTTTGCCCTACTTGTTTTTAAAGTGAGTGGTAGTCTTACCGAACTTTATAGTTCACACCTTTTGTGGCTTTGCTACTCTGCGGAGAGCGGGCTCATTACCTCACTGTTTACATATATATTATACAATAAAACCCAACAAAACGTGGCGGGTTTAATAAAATAAAAAGAGAGGGAATAAACCCTCTCCTTATTATAGTTCTCTCATAGTGTGACAGTACTCTTCAATCTTATTATACATTCCAATCATTTCATCGTACTCACGATGTCTACTATCCACATCAACGATTTCAACTTCAATCTGTTCTTCTTCAGAGTCGGTGAATATTCTTTCAACTACACCGTTTTCTACTACTATTGCAATCTTCATTATCTATCCTCCTTATATTCCCATCTGAAAATTCAAATTAACTTCTAACTTATCAAATCTACTATCAAAGTTATACTTCTCACAATTCTTTCTTAAAAACTCAGAACTTTCTATCAGACAATCTTCAATAGAATATTCAGTTTTTATATCCTTTACTTTATCGTCAACTTTAAATAAAAGTTGAAATTCACTTCCATCATTACCAACTTCTTCAACATACATTTGAAATTTTCTCATAACTTTTACCTCACAGTTATTATTTATTTTCTGTATATATTATATCATATTTTTATTAATTCATGGGCGAGTTGATAAAATAAAAAGAGGGACTCAAAATCCTCTCCTATTCTTTAATCAACCCCAACCAATTACAAGAGTTACAGTTCCGGATTTCTCACCCCAACTCCACTTATAAGCTTCACCTTCTACTTTAACTCCGTTACAGTAGAGAGTGTCGGATACAGTTGTCTGCTTACCACCGTACTTCCAGTCGGTTTCAGTTTCTACTTCTTCGATATAGAACTTACCGGAAAGTGTTTGGTTCTTACAAGTATCAGTTTCAAAAGGGTGAAGTTGTCCATGACTATCCCAATAGTATTTAATCCTTACTTTACCTTCAAACTCCCAAACCTTCTCACGACGAGTTTCAGTTCGAAAGTTGATAAGTTCATTTATGCTGATTGTAGTTTCCATATTAGCCCTCTCCTTATATAAGAATAAGTTCACCGTCTGCAAAAGTCCAGATAGTTTCAAGTTCACCATCAGCATGATAACCAACTATCATATTAATTTCTTCGAATTCAGGACAGTCCCATCTTTCAAGTCGAACAATAGTGTCACGGACAAGATTGATGTCGTCAGTAACCAAAGGTTCTCTGTCTAGACTCTTAAAATAACGGATTTCAAATTTTTCGAATGGCTTTGCCGTTTTCATAATTATGTACCTCGTATTTAATATTTTTACATTTATATTATACCACATTTTTAATAAAAAGTGGGCGGGTTCATATAAAAACTCGTCCACTTTTTATTTATTTAGAGAGGTATTACATCAGAAGGTGGGTTCATTTCCGGCTCTGGATTTTTTTCGTATTCTTCTGTTTTGTTGTAGAAGCTGGCATCGAAGAAGGACTCAGAACCATCAAACTCTATATTACCACGAGAGAAAGCTGTTTCTACTTTATCTTCTGCTTCGGTTTCGGATTTAGCATAAACTTTAACAACCTTACGGAAGCTTCCGGTGATTTCCATATAGAAAGGATAGTATGGGGTTTCAGCAAACTTATACTCATAAGTTTCTTTATCATAGTCACCGGTTTCAGGATTATGAAATTCTCTGGTGAGAGTAAAGCCTTCTTCAGTATAGTCATCTACATAGAACTCTCCCAATATCTTTGGAGCATCAGCAAGTAGATTGATTTCAAGATTTTCTACGTCTTCCATGTTTCCACAGTGATTAAAAGCCTCAAGTATCTTTTCGAGAGTATCTACTTCCATAGTCTTTCTAAATTCAACATATTCTTGTGTCATGATTTCTTCTCCTTAGTTTAATTTCTTAAAGCCGTCTTTCTCAAGGTCTCTGTAGGTGAACTCTTCTTTATAGTAGCCACCCATAATATGCTCAGCAATTTCTTGGAAGATGGCAAGTATACTATTTCCATTTACTGATATATGAGATTGTCCGCCACCAACAAAAGTAATAACGACATATTCTACAAACCAACCGTGTTCCTCATTCTCCCAAACTTCATAAGTAATTTCTTCTACAGAAGTTAATCTACTTCTAGTTTCAAATACCTTACTTAGTTCGAATACAAAGGCTTCTTTCTCTTTATACATTTTAATCTTTTCGTCTCTGATCATTTTAGTTTTCCTCCTTCCAAACTTTCATTCCAGCCGGCTGACCCTTCGTAAAGTAATAAACTTTATAAGTAATAAAGTTCTCATCAACCTCATGGATTGAACAAGTACCATTACTACACCACCAGTCAGCATAGTTAGGAACTTCCTTCTTTGCTTCTTCGAGAGTCTCACAAATCTTCTTATAACTAGAACTCCGTTCGCTGTCAGCAGTTCTGATTAAAAAATAACGTTTCATAATTATCTCCTTCATTTATTCTGTAATAATTATATCATATTTATTTTAAGTTGTTGGCGGGTTTAGAGTCTTCGGCACTCTTAAACATATTAAGGAAAAACTGTAAGATAGCCTTATCTTCTTCAGTAGGTTTCTCGTCTTCAAGTTCGTCCTCTTCTTTCTCCTCAGGTTCGAACATTAAGTCAGTAAGTTCATTCATATTACACATCTCTTCGACTTCGTCTTCTGACATATACTTGACACACATTCTCACTACCTCAACAGGGTTCAAGGTTCCTTCCTCAACGAGTTCTATAAGTTTATTAGTATAATCTCTCATAATAATTTCTCCTTAGTTTTAATTACATCTATATTATAACATATCTTATTACAAAATAGGGCGGGTTAAAATAAAAATACCTGATAATTTTCTATCAGGTATTTTAATGTCTTTGTTTAATCGTTAGTAAAAATATACAGTCCGCAATGGCACTCACCCTCAATACCTTGTTCTATCTGGTCTCTAAAAGCTTTACACATACACTTGGTATCTTCTGTCCACTCAATAGCACATGGGCAATGTCCCTCAGCAGCTTTGATAGCGGAACGTATCTCACTTACTAACTCTTTATCTGAATTAATCGTTACTTTCATCTTATCCCTCTCTATAGTCTCTGGCATATTGATTGTCACTGATTAGGTTAACTCCAAGTACTGGGTCATAATGGGATTTCTGTCCGGGAACAAATCTTCCGAACTTAACAATAATCCCATTCGACACAAAACATTTCACTTGGTCTAAAGTAAGTTCACTTTCAGTGTATCCCGTGTAGATCACGATCGGATCTGAGGATCTCTCTCTAAACTTAGTGATGAACTCACTTAGGTCTTCCCAAGTATCCAAAGGTTCCATCCCACCAAAAACTACTGCCTGCGAAATTGGGTTGGTTTCGTATCTCTCTATCAGTTTCTCTACCGGAATATCTATCGGTGCTGCCTGATATAGAGAGCAGTTCTGGCAGGTCTCAAGTGGTAATCCTTGTTCAGTACAGCACTTGAAGGTGCAGCTTGGCATACCAATTAACATCGCAGGAACTTTATAATTAGTGAAGTTTTCATCTTCAAGTGCTTTTATGATCATGTTAATCGCCGTCTCCCATAATTAGTCTCCTATAACTGATGTCTCTCCACGCATTCTGGCAAGTTCATACCACTCACGCGCTGAGAACTCTTTCTTTCTCTCAGATGAGTAGGAATTACTCGGGGTTAAGAAACCTACTACTCTCTGGTAAGTATCATAAACAGGTTCGCCACAAACTGGGCAAGTATCAGTACCAACGAAACCATGGTGATTTCGGCATACGTTAATTCTAGTGTTGAAACAGAAATAGATAACTCCCTCAGAAGCTATATAGTTAAGCATGAACCATGCTTCTTCCTTACTTGCGAAGTTACTCTCTAAGTTAATGTGGGCAATAGCTCCACCAGAACACTTGTTATCCAAGATAGCAGCGGTTCTGACCTTTTCTTTTATAGTGCACTTAGAAGTGAGTGGGATCCACTGGTTACTGTAGATCTCGTAATCCTTTACATCGAAGAGGAACCTGTCTTTAGCAGCAAGTTTAACTGCAGCTTGTTCGGCCATTCTGTTACTTTAATGACCAACTTATACTTTTAATCTCGCTTCATCTTTGAAGCGGATATTAAACTGTTTAATAATTTGTGGGTTGTCTCTCAAGAACCTCTTGTATTGTCTTGTATCAAACTTAATGTCTGAGTCATAACAAAGTTTAAAGTTTAAGTTGTGGGCTCTACAATACTCTTGTGCAGCATTCATCTCACTTTCGAAGCGAATGTCATCATTATATCGTAGGTGGTCTTGAGGTTTAAATTCTATTAACCACTGATTATTGATTAGAACATCTGGAGTATAATGACTTGACTCAGTTAGCTTAATCTGGAAAGGCTCTAATTCATAGGTCTGAACTCTTGTATCTGTTTCAATAAGTGTTAGATAGTTAAGTTCAAGCAAGCTTCTAAAGTAGAAATCCTTGTTCATCTTTGCTGAGTAGAAGTATCCCTGAATTCCTCGACCCATCTTAGCAGTATCATAACAGCCACGTTTCCATGCGTCTGAGTATTTCTTAGGGTCCATTACTATCTCACCAGAAGCATGTTTTCTTTTAAGTGTCTCTGAAATCTTCTGTTTTATTTCTGGTGTTCTAATATAACCAACCGGAACATCATCTTTATGAGCGTCACGAAGCTTAGCTCTTCGCTCTTCACTAAACTTTGTTGAGTAGGAAGAGTTACGACGACCGGTATTATTATTGGTTTTAACTGGCAAAGTCTTTAGCAATTTATTTACTTGATGATATTTCATATCAAATAATGCCGCAATCTCTCCGATACACAAATGATAGTCGTCAAAGAGTGAAAGTATTATTGCAGGATCCTTTGCTTTAGCACCCTTAATAAGTTTCGGATCTTCAATAATCAATTGTGGCTTAGTATAGTGATTAACTACTATTCTATCATCTTCAATAAATATTTCACCAAATACTTTGTGTGTTGAACTTTTACAAATCATAATAAGTACCTCTTAAATATCATATAAGCTTGGGATACACCCGACATTTAATTTAGCACTTAATCTTAAACAATTTTTATAAATTGGCGGAAGAGGTTCTTCAATAAGTGTCTTTACACTTGACCTCCTCTCTCGGGCTTCAGTTCGATTATACCCGAGGTCAGACTTTCGCACCCTCATCAGTAATGAGGTTCTATCATTAAGTCGTTCACGCTACCATTACGCTTGCGCCTTGTTATCCGTCTCCGGAACTTCAAGTCAATTAGATAGAATTTTTCTAAAGCGGTTTATGTCTTATGCCGCTTCGTGCCCACACACTTTAGGCACACTTTCGATGTTGAAAGAATACTCTGTAGTAAAGTTATCCTTGATGTCGTTCAGGATGTCAAATATATCAGTCGCAAAGTTAATACCGGCTTCTGAGTAGTACTTGTTACCGAACTCATCAGTATCGATGTATCCGAATTTCTCCATGAGTTCATACAGTCCAAGAATACCAATAGTGCAATACTGCTTATCCAGTTCTACTCCACCATCGCAGTAGTTAGGAAGAAGCCCTTTTTCGATATTTCTCTTAATGATATGTCTTACGCGGTCTAGAACCTTACAACAGAGTAGAGTTCTCTTCTTTAGTAAGCTTAAGTATTTCTTCGCGGATACATCTTCGCCAAGTTCGTAGAACATATGTACTAAGTTGATAGTATTAACCTTGATAGATCCAATAGATAGAGCAGTTCCACCGATAGAGTTAATAAACCCTTTAAGTTTAGAAGTATCTGATAGCAAACGACAGCAGTTACTTAGGGTTGTTACATCGTTACTCATGAAGAAGTTACTATCATTCCACTTAGTGTTATGATCTGAACACCATCTAGCGAAGTCGTTATCTTCGAAGATGTTAAACTCTTTGGTTCTGAACATTTCAGCGTATTCTTCGGGGGTGATGTCTGACCTCTTTAGTAGTGAGTAAGTGAGAACAGGGAAAGTAAACATATTTTCCTCACGGATCTCAGAAACAACTTCCATGAAGATCTTCTCATGATCTATGAACTCATCAATAGAGTCTAGTGCGAAAGTATCATCAGGGAAGATGAGTCCACCGAAGAGTGCAGAGTAGTAATGTCTGTCGAAGATGGAAACATTAACGAAAGCAGTTTGGTCTATCCTCATAAATGGTTGGTTAAGTCTGTATATAAACTTCTGGAAGTTCTGTTTTAGGTAGTAAATAGGATCTTTCATGTAGTATCCACTCTCTATATCCTTTTTCCAGAAGTAGAATGTCCATACTAAAATATTAGGAATTCCCACGGCGCCAGATGATCTGTTTGCCATGAAAGAAATGTACTCAACTACATTATCCAAGAAAGTAGTTAAATGTTTTGGGGGTTGGTAGTTATAATCCTTTAGGAAGAATAATCCCTCTCTAGCTAGACGACCTAGGTCATAAGCGTAGCAATATGGGATATAAGAAGTAGAGGGGAAGTCATGAAGATAAAATCCACCAGTGTATTCTGTCTCTAGCCACTCTTTAGCAGTCTTAAGTCCGTACTCTTTCTTAATCTCATGGAAGATCTTGTTTGCGGCTATTACTTTATCTATTGACTTTCCTTTTTCGTTTCTGAATGAAGCAATGTCTTTACTGTGAACATTGGCATTGGCATCGATAGTTACGTCTGCAACATTCTTGTCTACAAACGCATCAATAAAATCTGAGAAATTCATCTGAGAATTATGAATTCCATTTAGTGTTTCGAAATCCTCGCCGTACTTCTCTCTAAGCATGGAGAGGGTTCTCTCAAAGTCTTTGTTAAACTTAAGATTAATTTCCATAATTAGTTTTCCTTTCTTGTCTGTGAGTTAATCCAATTGTTAGCTGCCACTAGATCAAGAAGCTCACCATTCACTTCAAGTATTGGTGCTTGCTTAATCCCTCTCTCGGCCATAGCAGTCATATCTTCGCACTTCTCGTACTCAATTCCTGCTTTATCCAGCTTAACCATTAGAACCTTACATCTAGGGCAAGTAGGTGTCTTATACAAAGTTACCTTATCCATAAGTTTCTCCTTATATTTAATTTTTGGGGTGCATTTAATTTAGCTTAAAATAAATAAAAACCGGAAGGCTTTTTACCCTCCGGTTTAATTTTTTGGTTGATAATTTGCCTACGATTTTATTGTTTTTCCCTATAATATTATACAATGAAATCATGCAAATTTCAAATATAAACTTTTCTAAAGTCTGAGAAATATATTCCTACCCCATCCAAGAACATAAAGTATTTCTCAGATAGTTTAGTTCGTGTAATTACTACTTTTTCAAATCTTGCTCTTCCCAAAGTCCCGGGATACAAGCCACCAACTGACTCTCCTCGATGATTTAGTAGTAAAACTACTTTAATCTTCGGCTCGGCAGTAGCTTCAAGAATTTCATCTCGGATTACTAAATCTTCCAACTTAAGCGTCCTCTCTGTCGTCTCCCATAAGAGCTGACACCATTCTAGAAGGATTAAGACCTATATAATCTCGGTATTCTTTCATCATGTCGAATAGAATATTATACTCTCCAGTATAGAAATCCTCTATCCGTTTCATTTCCTTGTAGTTCAACAGGAACGAAAGATTTGGAACCCCATTCTTTATAGAATTACGATAATTCTTAAGCATTGCCTTTCGGCCATTCTGGGCTCCTTTAATGAACTTTGCTATAGCACTTTGCATTTCGCCGGCTACTTTATAAGTTGGCCAATTTCGTATCTTCTCGGGCTCCATATGCTTGCCTGAATGTGCTCTTTCTATTAGCTTTTCTACAATTTCCTGTTTTTCATTTTGTTCCATGATGAAATCTCCTAAATTACATTTTATTTTTTCACTTTCTTATATTATATTTTACGATATAATTATATCAAATTTTTCTCAGGTAGGTGGCGGGTTAATTAGAAATGTTGCTAACTTAATAACAATATTCCAATATACCACCAGAAACTTTGTGATAATTACCTTCGTCAATAATATCTTTACCATAAGACTCAAAGTCGAAGTAATTCTCTAAATATCCTATATCAATTCCTTCATTCTTAAATTTATCAATTCCGAAATCCCTCTCGACGTTCCAAGAACTTGAGTAGTCATAGAAACAGAAGTAGTCTACCCAGTTCTCACCGTGTTGGTCTACAAAGTCTGACCACTCACTAAAACCAAGTGCTTCTATAACTGCTTCAGCAAGGTCATAATATTTATCATTGTAAAGTATTCCCGACTCTTTGATAGTTGTAAAGAAATCAGCAGGACTCATATAATCCCAATTAACGTTACAGTCTATAAACTCAATGTCTTGAACAAACAACTCTTCGTCAATTCCTTCAAGGTCAAATCCTTGTTTCTCAAGTTCTTCAACTACTTCGTCCCAGTCATCAAAGTCATCAAAGTCAATCCACTTTGAACCCATTGCTTTACTGTTACAAGCATTATAGCTTCCCCAAGAACCTACGACCATTCTGATTTTATTTGTTGCTTCCATTTTTATGTACCCTCTCATAATTTTAATTACATATATATTATAACATGTAAAAAAGAAAAATGTGGCGAGTTAAACATAATTCACCACATTTATTTTTATTTAGTCTTTCTTGTTTACAATATTGTTTACGGCATCAATAGCAAGGTCTAGACACCACTCAAACATATTAGGGTTCTCTTGACAGCACTTCTGATATACATCAGCTACATCAGTAAGGTAGAAGATATACTGGTTCCATTCTACTTCCCAGTCTTCATCACAAGAACTGTCCCAAACATCAAGCCAAGCCTCAAAGCCGATTGCCTTATCTTCTATAAGTACATTAAAGCCTTCGTTATCTTCAACAACTTGAACTACTACTGGCATTACTGGGTTAGTAAGTCTGTCTATCTGCTCTTGAAGGTCTTTTCTTTCGGCATCATAACCTTCGAACTCTTTCCACATCAAATTAGAAGCAATCTGAATTTTAGTAATGTCCGAGTCTTCATCAGGAAGAGTTGTAGGAAGAGTTGCTTTAATCTCATTGGTTCTGGTCATTCTGTCACCAAGAGTAGAAAGTGGGTTAAGAGACTCAGCTCTCTTCATTTCCTTATAAAGCTGGAATACCAACTCTGCTCTTTCTTCCGGGGTAAGTGACTCAAGGTCTTCTTCCTCATCTGCTTCTTCAAGCATAGTGAAATCAGGAAGATTGATAATGTTTTCAAGAGTTGGAAGTGGAAGAGCGGTTTCATAGATAACATCTTCACACTCAGTGAAAGGTTCTCCGTCTTCATCCTCATCTTCGAAGCAAGCTTCTACTCTAAGCTCAAGATAGTCAGTACCTTCTTCTCTTAAGTAATACATCTCATCAGCTGAGAGTACATAAGAAGCATCCTTAAACTTCTTAGCATGCTCTATAGCCTCTTTAGGGTCTTTGAACTCACCTAAGTCCTTGTCGAAGTCAGTTGGCTCACCGTCGGCATCATAACCGAGTACCCAAATTTCATAAAAGATTTCGTTGTTTTCCATAATTCTTTTCTCCTCAATAATTATTTACGTTATTATTATATCATAGTTTGTTTGATTTCGCGGCGGGTTAATTAAATTATTTTTGCAACCATTTGGTTAGCAAGTTTTTCTATTGCTTTCTCTTTTGCTCTGTAAGAAGTAGTTGCTTCTACCTGTACTGTAAATTTAGTACCGTTGAGTTCTACCTCTACTGTATAGTCTGTATTAGAGCAGTAAGAATGTCTACTGGTATCACGACCCTTGAGAAGTTCGTATAGAAGATAACAGTCACCTACGGTTGGAGTACCGTGCATATAGCGTGGAACAGCTGAACAGCATCTATCCCAAGAAAGATTATGATTTCCATCTTCAATTTCAACTTGAATAATTTTCTTAATCTTATTAGCAAAGAAGTCAACTGGGTCAGCACAGACGCCGTGAGTATCAATGATTACAATATAACCGTCTGTATTAACACTAAAAGAAAGACTCTTCCAATACTTTTCCATTGAACGGGTATTTTCCCAAATGCCGTCACTCATTTGACCGAGAACGGAATTAAGAATATTTTTGAAATGTGGTGTTGCTTTAATTCTGGTTGTGAATGTCATAGTTAATTACCTCTTTTGTTTTATTTACGTTATTATTATAACATATTTAAGTTGATTGCGGGGCGGGTTTATTCCACCTCAACCTCTTGTATTAAAACTTCAAACTCAAAACGGCAACAGTCATGAAGTTCATATCCTACACAGATAGAATTATCATATTCTTCGCGACTCATAGAAGCTTCAATTCGCTTATAAGCTTCGATATTATCACTATCAAGGTTCTCATAAGCACCCTTCTCTAAGTCATTAGCACATTCATGCATTCTCGCTCTTGCTTTATCCTTGTCAAAGAATACACCTTCTACCCAAGCATTTGAGAAGTCCTCATCAACGTCGTAATTAGTTACTTTCTGTAAAATTGCATAAGCTTTCATTTTTTCTTTTCTCCTATGTTGTTTTATTTACAATATAATTATAACATAAAAAGAAAAAGAATGTGGCGGGTTAAACCACATTCTTGTAATTATTTTTAGAAGTCTGCTTCTCTCTTGTCAAGTCTAACTTCCTTGAAGATTGGGAAACGTAGACTCACTCCGCCTTTGTCATTCTTAGTCTCTTCAAAGAACTGGATTTCTGCTATCTTTCCGATGTAGTAAACCTGATTGTGCCAGATTTCATCTCTCATCCAGTCACTAAATCCTGAGCCTACTTTTACTATGTTGCCATCCTTGTATCTAACATGAATAGCACCAAGAGTGTTAGCAAGTCTTCCCTCTCCTGCTTCAACTCCTACTATTTCAAGGTCGAGAGTATCCATCTTCTTTACCTTGAGAAGATTGTTAGTTCTCTTAAACTCATAAGGAGCATCACAAATGTTAATCATTACTCCTTCCTCACCCTCTGCTGTGAGTTGGTCCAAGTACTTAGTGATTTCTGCAGTATCCTTGCCCCTATAAAGAACAGGAAGAAGTTCGAAGTAAGTACGCTTTGTAGTACCAAAAAGACCTTCGAGAAGATTTCTACGTTCATCGTAAGTATGTTCACACATCTGAGTCCTGAATTCTTCTATAGTAAGAATATCAAAAACCAGCATCTTAACACCATGCTTCTCACCATCTTTACGAGTGATTTTCATAGTCTGCTTGTACTGCTCCTTAGAAGAAAGTCCGAGAGGGTTGGCAAGAAGAGTGATTTCACCATCGAGTACTATTCCATCAGGGAAAGTAGTAAAGAGTTCAGCTGCAAGCTCAGTAAGACCTTCATACTTCTGACCTGCACGAGTGTAAAATGAAACTTCTCCATTTTCACGGATAGCAATAATCCTTCCGCCGTCTATCTTCCTAGTGAGAGCAAAAGTCTTTCCTTCTACGTATTCTGGCTTGTCGAAGTACTTATTGGCAAGTTGGACGTTAAATACAGGAATTAAACCCGGAATTACTGCATTTATAGTCTTGGCATCACAACCAATAGTGAATTCTTTACGAATAATTTGTTCGAGAAGTATAGCAGCATCTGGATCACTAACAGCAACCCCATCAATAAAGTCCTGACACAAACCGATAATCTGGTCTGTACCAGTATTATGTTGGGAAAGATAGGTAAGAAGCTCAAAAACAGAATGAACACCTGTAATTGAAGTCTCTGGGACTACTTTGTTAAGCTTTTTACCTGAAATACCGAAAGTTGTATAGGGATTAAACGCAAACTGAAGATATGTTAGGATTATAACATTCTCTTTCCACTTCTCAAGAACTTTCTGCTTATGAGTTCTTGCTGCGGACGCACGAATTTCATCTACGAATTCCTTAAACTTAAATAATGTCTGCATAATTATTCCTCCTCAAAATATTCACAGGTTAATTCTTCATTGGCTTTAGTAATCGCATCAAGATAGGGATCATATTCCCCACCAAACTGTCTGTCTGCACTATACTCAGTTGCAGCAGCTATATTACTCTTAACATAGCTCTCATAATAAGAGCAGCCGTCATTTCTACAAGCACACTTTTCACAAATACACATAATCCCTCTCCTTAAATACAACCGTAGTAATCTGATATAACTTCATCAAGGTCAGCTGAGCCTTGATTATAGAACATAGCAATTTCAGAAGCCTCTTCATCTGTTGCTTCTATATCTGCATAGTATAGAATTTCTTGTTTGATTTCCTTAAGCGACATGATTAAGCCCTCCTGTAAGCAAACTGATTACGAATATTATCATTTAAGTATGTACCCTTAGACTCAGAGGCCATAAGACCTTCATACAATGTCTGTGGAACATTAAGGTATTCATATACCTGTCCACTAACTTTGAACTGTACTGTTAGGATTTGGGTGTCGGCATTATAACCAACAGAATCGATGTTTGTTGAATTTACTGATGTCATTTTCTTTTCTCCTTATCATTTATTACATTTATATTATATCATGAATTAAATCAATTCGTGGCAGGTTAAAAGAAAAAATCCCTCTCACTCTGAGAGGGATTTTGTTTAATGTGTGCGCCTTCATTACATTAAGGAATATACTACGCCGGCGCTTCAAACGTTAGTATACGGAGAAAAGAGAAATGTGGAAAGTACTTTCGTAAATTCCAGGGATAGTGCTGTGGGAAAACAACAAACCTCAGCACATTTTATTATACGATATAAAATATCGAAATTTAATCAAGTGGGGACATTTTTTTGTTAGAGCCTATTGGCCCCGGACTCTGCCCCCTGTTTATGATAAACAAGTAGCAGAGAGAGCTACTACTTGAAGCGGAGAAGAACTTACCTAATTTAGCAATTAATAAATTAATAATTTATTAAAACGTCTCGTCGCTTAAACCAGTACTCTTCTTTTGTGTGTTAATAAGTCCCTGAGCTTTTGCATTCTCATAAATCTTTATTGCCCACTCAGCTACACCATAAGCTTGTATAGTAGCATATTCAATTACCTTGAGCTGTACGTTAATGTCTGAAGAATACCCTTTGATTACTTTGATAAATATATCTCTTGAAGCTGCAGTCATCTGTTTCTTGGCAGCAAAGATAGCATCTACCCAGTTATCAAGTGCAGACTTAAGTGGCTCCGGTTCTTTAATCCCTACTTTAAGGTTATTTAGAATTCCGGCTCTTCTACTCTCAGTCTTCGTTTTCTTATTCTTCTTCACCAACTTAGCAAGTTTCTCTAACTCTTTCGGATCACCGTTAGCAATCAGATTGATCATTGCTTCTACATCAACTCTGATAGTATCTGTATCATTCTCCGCGGGTTGGATAATACATGCTTCTACTAAGTAGTGGTCACAGAGAAGTTGTTCTTCCAGGGAAAGAGTAGTCTTCTTCTCTATATACTTTCGGTCAAGCTTGAAGAATCCCTGTTCATCATGAGTTTTCTTACTCTTAACCTTACCGAGTACATTAAGAAGTTCACCCCAATAGACAGCAGTGCTTAATCCAAACGTACGTGCAATATTTACGTTAATCAATATATGATTATCTTGTGATAATAAATCAAGTAATGCCATATTTGAAATCTCCCAAATTTACGTTAAGTATGTAGAAGCAAGTGGCTTGCAAGACTTTAGAGTGTTGGCTAAGTACTTGTAAAGCTTCTGATTGTTTGCATTATGAATTGCATCAAGTCCAAGTTCAAGAATATGTACATCAACTTTATACTTAGCTAAGAAATTAGCCAAATAAGTTGCAGGAAGATTTCCAAGAAGTTGTACTACTTTATAAGCCCAAAACTCAGTTGAATGTTCAGTGTACTTGTACTCTTCACCATCTTCATCTATAGTCTTGTGGGTCTTTCTTGAGTGCTTGAAGGTATCATTGGTAGCTATAGTATCTAAGATAATAGCTTCTACTATCTTATTATTATCGATATAGTGCTGGATTAAACACTGTGCACCTGATACAGTACTTGCCATTGGATCTGCTTCAGTATCTACTAAAGTATCACCTAAAGTCATACCATCTTCATCGCCCGCAATTGGAGTATCAATAGAAGTGGTCTTGTAGCTTGCCTTATGTATATCAAGTCGACGCTGATACATCTCACGAAGCATTATAGTAGAAGCACACTTATTGATAGCTTGAGTACCTTTAACACCTTTCTCTTCGTCCCAGTAGTCAGTAGCAAGATTGATAGTATCTACCATCATATCATGATAGAATACACGGTCTTCTTTTAGAGTTATATTATACTTAAACTCAAGTTTAGATTGTAAATACCAGAAACGAAGCATTAAACCTGAAAAGTAATGATTTGCTTTAGGGTTTGGAGTATTTCTGTATTTCTTATAGTTTGAAAGCATATCCTCAATAGGTGCAGTTTCATAGTTATATGGTAAATACTTCGCCTGTTCACGATATACATTCTTTAAGTCAGTCATTATGTCTTCTTTATATGCCATATGTAATTCCCTTCTCTTTAAGTGTCTGTTAATTGTAAAGTGTTGAAGTAAGCGGGATCTTATGTACTTTATTTTTCTCTACCCAATAGCCACCCTTAACAAAGCGTCTTTTGGTCTCAAGTATACCCTGCATTGTTCTTTGACCTGCGGCAAGTTTGCGAATTAAATTACCGCTTATGTAGACTGTTAAAACATTTTTAGTTGCCAAATCTATCTTACACAAGTAGTAATTATATTGAGCATGGTTATCTGTAATTTTAGACTGTTCTTTAGGTGCCACATATCTTTCTTGCTCAACAACAGTCCAGCCATCATATCTCCTTCCTAAATACTTTCCGTTAAATCTTCTACCAAGTTTCATGTTTGTTACCTATCCTTTCTTATATTGGTAAATTCATTATATCATGTAAAATCCTGTTTGTAAGCGGGTTAATCAAAAGTTTTTGAAATTTGTGTAATTACACAGAAAGCAGGGCCGATAGCCGGCCCTCTCCTGTTAACTTTCTACAATAGTTGCTTTGTTGCCTTCTATCTTGAGTCTGTAACTGGTAGGTGTAAGATAGTCATTTGCAGTTCTACAGAAGGCCTCAACAAGACAAAGCATCTGACGAAGACCTGTAATATCAACTACAGACTTATTATCCTCTTTAACAATTTCAAGAGGGTCACACTCAACTCTCTCAAGGTCAGTGTCATAATAATTATTGAAAGTATCTACTATCTTAATCATGATTTCTTCTGTTGGATCCTGCTTAGAGAGTTCGTTTACATAATCTCTAAGTTCGTCACAAAGCATATCAAAGTCCTGAATAAGTTGACAAAGCTCTCTAAGCTCTCTTCTGTTGTACTTAACACTACAACCGAGGTAGTCTTTGCAGTATTCTTTGTACTCTTCATAGGTAGTGCAGTCCATGAAGTCAGGAAGTACTGAACAGTAGTTGTCTTTATTATAAAGTACAAGATAACCACCTGAACGTCCATTAAATCCTACTGAATAACCCGGATGTTCATATTCCCAGGAGCGAATAGTCTCATTAACTTCGAAGTATTCATCAGAATTAAGAAGGCTCAAAGCTCTCCAGCAATCACCATCAAGTTTGAGGTTATAAACCTTAACTCTATTTGCTATTGACTGTGTGAGGTTCCATGAGTTCATCGTGTAGTATGTATAGTGCTCTTTAATGAACTCAAACATTTGTCTGTCGTTTGTAATGTCAATGCCTTTCTGATAAAAGAATGGGGTAAATGTAATTTTTCTCATAATCTCTTTTCTCCTCAAATCATTATTGTATACATATTATACCATGTTATTTTCCAAAAGTTGGCGGGTTAATTAAAATTCTTCATAAATTTTATGTTTGTATTTAGGCTTACGTTTTCTTCTGTCGTCAAAGACTTGGGCTTTGTTTCTTAAAGCTCCATACTTGTGAAGGTTACTGGGAAGGTTGGCAATATTGATTTCGACCTTAATTACACGGTCGGATTTTTTAGGTTGAACTTGATGGATTCTCTTCATTATTAATTAATACCTCCTTCCAACCGGTTCTATCGCAATAAAAATATCTGTTGTTAATGAAAAATACATCTGATACAGAAGGTGAATGGCCACAGTAAGCATATTCAGGGTCAGAGCCAAAAGCTTTCTCAAAGTTAAGCTTCTGCCAGAAATATTCACATACTTCTTTTTCATCTGTTGGGTCAAAGCATTCTGGAAAGTCGTAATGAAATACTTCTTTATAGTCCGCAAAATTGAACTTAGCTTCGTCATACTCTCTGAGAGCATAATCAGTATTCATAATATCTTTGATTTGATATAATTTAAATTGCATATTATTCCTCCTCTGAAATTGGTAATTCCATTGTATAGGGTTTATCTCTGTATTTTAAATGTCCACATTCTTTACATTCCTGTGGGATTACTGCTCCATAATGTTCTTTTCTAAATTTACAGTACTGACAGCAATTACTTTTATTAACGACTGTAATTGTCTTCTTTTGTTTCATCACTTTTCTCCTTAAGTTTCATTTACAGTTATATTATACCATGATTAGCTATACTATGTGGCGGGATAAATAAAAAAATCCCAAAGTTTTTTAAACCCTGGGATTTATGAGGACTAATAAGTTTTGGGATTAAAGATTAAACATCTTAATTATACTCTTAAGAAATTCAGTAGCTGGATCTACCACTGCATTCTGTTGGGAAATAGAAGTAACTACATCTCCATCTTTAAGAGTCATATGGAAATTGCCATACTTATCAGAAAAAGCTTTGAGGTTTTCCTTATACTTCTTCTCTGCTTCTAGGTAAGCGACTTCTGCCTGGTCTACTGTAGCAACATACTTATCCTTTGCTGCTTTCATTTCTTCTGCGTAGATCTTACTAGCTTCATCTACTGTAGTATTAAAAGCTTTCTTAGCGGCATTCATCTCTTTAAAAGCTTCCTCTACTTTAGAAGCATCAGCTTTCTTCTGGGTTGCTGTTTCAGCTTTCTTAGCTTCTACTAGAGCAACTTCCTCTTCAGCAGCAATAAGTTCATCAAGAGTATCGAATGGTTTCTGTAGCTTCTTAGAATAGAAGCCATACTCATTAGTTGATTGTGGATTAACTTTCTTCATCATTTTAATAAATCTCCTATTATTTATAAAATTTTTAATAGAGCAGATAAGTCCTCTCATACCTGCTCTATTATTATACAATAAAAATTATATGGATTAAGCTGGAACTTTATCGTTAGCTCTTCTCATCTTTCTTCTACGAGCATACTCAGCTTTAATTGTCATAGGAATAAAATCAGGTTCGCCTTGGTCATAGTCACGGGCTTCAATACAGAGTGCCCATGGACCTTCTTTATTATATCTATCTTCTACTTTGCAAACCTCATAGTCACGGTTATACCATGCAGAATCTTCTCTACCTACTTCACTTTCAATGTAAGCTACAATTGGATTAAAGAATTCTTCACTAGGTCCATACATTACTACACTATCATTACCGAATGGGTTCCACATCTGTTCTGCTTCACCAGGGAATAGTGGGTGGTCACCTTCATCAAATCCCATGTTATGGAATCTCATAGAGATAAGTTCTACAAAGCCATTAGTCTTACCTGGAATATCTCCAGCAATAATAGAATCTTTACCATAGTGAGCTTCAGTAAGATCTTCTTCTATTTTACTCCAAGCACCATGATGATCTTTACAGTTAGGACACATACCATCATACTCTTTATCAGTTAGCATAGCAGTATGTCCACACTCTGAGCACTGATACTCATAAGCTTTGTCTTCTTCTGTAAGTGCTTCAGTCTTAGACTTTTGAAGTCTATTAATTAGGTCATTCATTTGATCTACAAGTTTCTTAAAGAATTCTTCTGCACTTAATTTAGAGTTCTTCTTAATCCAAGAAAGAACTTCTTTCTCATCTCTATAATCAAGTGAAGTATTACCATCTTCATATATCTCAGTTACAACCGAAATAAGGTCATCTTCTACACCATCTTTAGTCATATCTGAAATTGCCTTAATTTCATCTTGATATGCTTGAACTCTTCCTTCAATGCTATCAATACTTAAATTCTTTTCTTCTGTAAGCTTTTCTGTATCCTTACTTTTATCATCTACTTCTTCTTGAAATTCATGATCTGGGTACTCAGCCCAGTTGATACCATCATCTGAAGTGAGTGCAGCTACTTCTTCATCACTTAAGTCATTCCAGATATCATCTATGAATGGGTCAATATCTTCTTCTACAGTACTAACAGTACTCATTAACATATTGATAAGTTCAACACAAATAGTTTCTGGATCTACAAAACTATCATAGATCATTGCGTTAAGTGTATCAAGCTCTACTTCACTAATATCAGTAGAACCTTCTTCCATAAGTTTAGTTGCAAGTGCATCAAGACTATCTTCTGCTACAAGTTCACCATCAGCATCAATTGCAGCACGGATATCAGTTAATTCATTTATAACTTCTTGTCTAGTCATATTGAAATCTCCTTAATTTCGTTTTTATATAAAAAAGATGTAAGTTTCAATCTTACATCTAATTTAGCAAATATTTTTAAGTTATTAAATTATTAATCAGATACGATAGTTGAAGCTTGCCAATTTCGTAGGTCACAAAGCTCTCCATAGTTATCTATCCAGGCCAGAAGTATTTCTTTAGCTTCTTCTTTGGTAAGCTTTGGGTGGAACTGTCTAAGATAAGGATCAGCTCCCCACATATTAACTACTCCTAACTTTCTGATAAGTTCCAGGGTATCATAATACTTGTAATGCTTGTGATTAATTGTTCTTTTCATTTTCGAAATCTCCTTAATTTCATTTTCTAATTATATTATATCATGAAATCATGTTAATTTCAGCGGGTTAATTAAAATAATTCCCTTAAGATAGAATACAGTTCTGAATTTAGAGAATTCTGGGCAATAGCATTATCGACACCATCTACTAAGAAATCACTTAAATCCTTTTTGGTCTCAATGATCTCCATGACTCTCTCGTCTATAGTATCAGCACCCACTAATACTGTAATAAAAGCTGGTCTAGTATTATCTACTCTCCAGATTCTATCAGTTCCCTGGGAAAACATCGCGTAAGTATAAGGAGTATCAATACAGATCATGTAAGCTGCAGCATTTAGTGTAATTCCAGTAGAGACTTTATCCCAAGTGCCAATAAAGACTAAACTATTGGGGTTGGTTTGGAAATCATCTATGTTTCTACTAACAACGTCATCAGGAATGTCTCCAGTATTAATACTTGGATTATACTCTGCCAAAGCTTCTTTCAGTTTGGATACAGTTTCCTTAAACACTGATAGTATTACTACCTTCTCTCCCTGGCTCACTAACTCATCTACTAGTTCTTTACATCTTAGAACCTTCGAACTCGGAATATCCTGGGAAGTAAGTACACTTGGACATGCAGTCGCCTGGCGTAAACGAGTAGTAAGTGCTAGTAAGTTAGCCGACTTTAAATTGATTAAATCAGCTTCTTCTTTAACTCCCTCTCGGATAGCGTCATAAAACCTCTTATGTTCTTCTTCTAATTCTATGACCTCTATATTAACGGTCTTAGGTGGCATATCCGACTTTACATCGTCGAGAGTTCTTCTTAGTGAACATGAATCTATAACATCTTTTAGTAGAGTAAGATTCTTGTATCCAATAACCTGGGAATCATGAAATCCACCAAATTCACAGTACTGAGACTTGAAGGTTCCGACATTTGCATGTTCTTTTCCAATCCACTTTAGTGGGGTATAACACGACAAAGGGGAATTGGTTATCAATGTTCCGGTAGCTGCTACTTTATAGTCGGCATTAAGTTTAAGAAAGTTATCTCCCTGGGTACTCCCTCTATTAACTTTATGAGCTTCATCTAGTGCAATCATACCAAAGTTATTCTTGGTCTTCTTGAAAGCTTCCATGATCTTGGGGTCACGGAGAGTTTCTATATTAGTAACTACGAAGAATTCTTCTATAGGTTCCATGAGTTCCTGGGCCCTCTCGGCAACACTAGCATAGTAAATCCTTCCAGTTCTAGTTTTACGTTCTCCTAAAACTCTAACAGTTTCGTTTCCAAACTTAAGTATAGCTTTCTTCCAGTTCTGTTTAAGTGTGTTAATTCCACAGATCACGAGACAGTGATCTATAATCCCTCTGGTCTTTAGTGTTTCAGCTAACCACATTAGTGTATTAGTTTTACCAGTTCCCATAGAGTCTAGTAATAACCAACATCGTTTGTTTAATCCGAAGTTGATTGCTTCTACCTGATGCTTAAAAGGTTCCCACTTTAATTGAGAAATCTCTGATTCTGAAATTGCCTCAATTTCGTTAGGCTCCTCGTACTCTAACAGTGAGAGTTGGATATTATCCACTAAGGAGAGGGCATCAAGTAGTTGAGCGAGACAGTTCATTGGAATTTCCCATAAGTGGGTTTTCTTGTCATACTCATAATTTGAAACTGTCTTAATTGCATCAACAATTATTGGATTATAATCAAATGATACTATTACTGAAGAAAGTCCTGATACTTTATTAGGTGGAGATATTTCTTGAATCTTAATCATGTTGAAATCTCCCTAATTTCATTTAGTCGAGCAAACTAACATACGGGTTAGAAAAATCCACCTCTTCTGAAACCTTAGAAGTTGAATAGGATACAGTTGCATTAATCACAAAAGACTTTCCGCAATCTTCACACTCAAAATGTTCTTGGAAATTTGGTTCTTCACCTTCTTGATAATCCACATAAAGAATCTTTCCTACTGGACTTTTTACTAAAGAGTCAGTTCGTCCGAAGAAAGCATTAGGATAAAAGATCTCACTTGGATGATATTCCCAGCCACAATGTGGACATTTAATTATATTTGGGTTTTTTGTTTCTTTGCACATTTAAAATCTACCTCGCGCGCATATAATATATCTCTATTATATTATACAATATAAATACTATTAATTTAATAGTTTATTAATATATTTTTTAATTAACCCGCCTGAAATTGCCCTAATTTCATGGTATAATAGAAATTAGAACTACTTTTGCTTTTTACGAGGCTTGCCAGCAGCTCCGTATTCCCAGCCCTCTTCTAAGTAATCTGGTAATTTAGAAAGAAGTATATTTTTATATACTCCCTCTCTGTGAATATAACAACGTGGTTGAAATTTACTATTAGAAGATTTCACACGACCTAATTGCCAGCCTAAATTATTATAATAACTTAATTCACTTTGTGGAATTGTTAATTCAGAATTATCTTTATGTATATAAACCTGTGGGTCTATCGCAATTTCAGTGTCAATAGAAAGTTTTTGAAGTTGTGTTTTTATTTTTACAGCTAAAAATGAAATTTGGGAAATTTTATTATCAGTTAATAGTATTTGCAATTGTTCTTTAGTTTGGTCAGCAATAATAAAAGTTAAAGCACTTATATTGTTTTTAATTTCAACGGAATTTATAGCACATTGCATAAGATAATAATGAGCAAGTAAATGGTCGGATACTGAAAGTAATATCATAAAACAATTTGGGTCACAATCTGCAATCTTTCTTGCTTTATGAGCTCGCTTTCTCTGTGGAACATCTGGAGATAAAAATTTGTAATAAGCACTAAGTGGAATTACATGATGATAATTAACGTTTTCTTGTTTAAAAAGTTCTACAGACATTTTTGAATAACTTAAACAGTTAGTTTCCACTAAATCAAGATATTGATCAAGATATTCGTTATCTAGACACACTTGGTAGGTAGTTAATAATAAATCTTTTAATTTTTGTTTGTTCATAAATAGCTCCTTAAAAACTTTATTCATTAAATTTAGCAATAAATTATGCGCGCAATTTTAAAATTTGATAATACATTCATTACTATATTAATACATATAATTAATAGAAATTAATATAATTAGTATAAATATAAAATATTATTTAAGTTTAATTTTTACATTTGCAGAAAATTAAATAATTACAGGTAATTAATAAATCATTAAATTATTAATTCATTAAATTATTAATATTAAAATTTCCTGAATTTCGTTAAATTTCAGGTTTCAATATTGTATAATAAAATATAGCAAGCAAGATAAAAAGATTTTGCAGCAAAAAGAAAAAAGTTTTTTGAAATTATCAAAATTTCAATTTTCTGTATTGTATAATAAAATAGTGCCACACAGCACTAACCTCTTTTGTTAGAGTCTCGGGAAGTCTTTCATAGGCATTCACTTCCTTATCAATAAATTTTCCCGAGACTCATTTACGTAAATGCGCTTAATGAAATCCCGATGATTACATTAAGATTACACATATATTGTTTTCATTTTTTGGCAGAGAGAAAGAGTAGCACCTACAACCACCACAACATTTTTACCTACTACTTCTTTCCGCACACCTCCTTTCTTAATGGTTAGGTTTTTGTTGTAATTTTCCCTAACCAGTCATAGCTAAGGGGACGGCTCATAAGTCCCCAACCTCCCTTAACTATAACGAAATGTCATAAATTCTCCTCACAGGAAAACCTACTCTTAATTGGGTAGGTTTTTTCTATTTATATCTTTAGGAGCTCATAGAGGTACCAAATTCAGCACGAAAGCTTTAAGGTGGGTAAGTTATAGCCCTCTCCTTAAAAACGAAATCATGGCAATTTCAGGGCTTCCTTTTTTATTGGGGCTTCATATGAACAAGTGTACATATTTGAATATGAACATATAAACCTCTCCCTCTCGGAAAATGAAATCATGGTAATTTCGCGGGCAGGCTATTATGGGGCTCAAGAAGGTACTAAATTCGAGCTTTCTTTCTGGCCCTATAACTTACCTTACTAAAATGAAATCGTGCCAATTTCGCGCCCTCTTGCTTCCCAAAAATGAAATCATGGTAATTTCGGGGAAAAAATGAAATTCGGGCAATTTCACGGGCTAAAAAATGAAATCATGGCAATTTCGCCTATAAAATAAAAAAGACGGCTTTTGAGGGCCGTCTAATCTTATATTTTTGCATTATATAACTTATCAAAAGAATTATCTATATCTTGGAAGTCATCATCTCCAGCTATCTTAGTAAGTCCTAAAGTAGTAAAGTATCCATTATTGTCTATCTTATCTTCTTGCTTAGTTACTAAGTATAAGCCAGAGCTTATGTGTTTATGACCACCTGGGAAAACTACATTAAGTCTTACATACTGCATTAGAGTAGCAGGTCTTAGAAGTCCCATAATAGTTACTGAAGCATTAACTGGATAAGCAGTAATAAGTTTCCACCAGTTTTCTTTTGCTGCTGTAGACTTTTTTAGGTTATTATCATATGTAGCAACAGGAGCATAAACATCTTCCCACTGTCCTTGATTATTTAATCTTCTAACATAATTAGTTGGAGCAATATCATTTTGATATTCATAATACAAAGCATAGTTTTCATTTTGGTCTAAAGCAAAGTTAGTTACTATCTCTCTTGTGTTATATCCTATAGTAAGTGTATAAGCTCCGTCTTTATCTACTTTCTTATCTATCTTAGTTATTTTAAAGAAAGGTCCATTATTTTGCTGGTCAGCATTTCCAGGTTTTGATTCATTATTATTTGCAGAGTTATCATGTATAGTCATTATATAGTTAGCAGTAGGAAGTCCCTCTGGTGAGTCAGCAGGTTGCATACAAGCTACTAAATAGTTTATATAGTCTAAAGCACTTATTCCTTCTTTACTTTCTAGTACAACTGCCTTATCATCACCGGCTACAAATGTATCTACATCACTCGGTCTCATGCCAGTAAAAATACTTTGTAAAGCTTTATTAGATTTAAACAAAGCTTTTATTTTATCACTTGGTTTTTCTGGCTTACCATTTCCTATAAAGTTCATACCACCTGGAACTTTTAAGGTAGCAGAAGAAGTTGC
>JAGAKD010000132.1 GCA_017625815.1 Lachnospiraceae bacterium
ATATGTGATGGATGGTCGTCTAAGGATGAACGTATTAAGGTTCGACATCTAATTAGTAACCAGGGGGCTGGTGCTGCTAGAAACATAGGCATAGATATGGCTTGCGGAAGATACATTACCTTTGTGGATTCAGATGATACCATAGATAAGGATTTGTATGAGAAAGCTACCCAGTACATTTCTATAGATGAGGCTGGAGTTATTAGACCAGATATGGTGCTTTGGGGACTTACAGAGGAGTACTATGACGAAAAGGGAAATCGCACAGGCTCCAATGTGTTAAGTCTTGAGGATGCAGTGTATGATACTCCAGAGCAGATTCGTAGAAAGGTAATCAGATTAGAAGATAAGACTTTATTTGGCTATCAGTGGAATCATCTCTATAGGTCAGACATTATAAAGGATAACAATATTCGTTTTGAGAGTGTTGTACTGTATGAGGACTATTTCTTTAACCTGAAGGTTATAGAGCATGTCAATACCATGAGGGTGTGCTCTTGTAGCGGGTATCATTATAGCAAACGCGGTACAGGCAATATTACCAGCAGGTTTGTACCTGAATACTATATACTCAGCAGAAGACGTGTTGAGAGTATGTATAATGCATATAGGAGCTGGAAAATGTATACCCCAGAGGTTAAGAATTCCTGTGGACAAAGATTAGTCAGATATATTATGTCTGCTTTAATTAGAAACTGTGGGCCTTCCTCTGGTATGAATCATATAGACAGAAGACGATGGGTTAAGAAGATATATAAGGATCAATTATATAAGATGCTATCTAAGCATTGCTATATAGAACAGGTGCCGCTTCGTATGTTGAGAGGACTTATTAATAGACATTGTACAAGCCTTATACTTATTATGGGAAGGATATTGTACCTGGTAAAAGAAGGTCTTCCAGGATTTTTTGCAAAGAAAAAACAGATACATTAGGATTGATATGAAAAAGATATTGGTATACGGGATGTCAGATAATCCCGGAGGTATGGAGTCCTACATCTTGATGGCTATGGAACAGCTTAAGGCTCATGATATACAGATGGATTTCATAACCGATTTTCCTACAATTGCATATGAGGACAAGCTTAAGGAAGCCGGTGCCAATATATATTATTTCCCTGCTAAGGGAAAGAAGCTACTGAAGCATTGGAATGGCATAAGAAAGGTATTAAAAGCCCATCCGGAGTACGACACAGTTTATTTTAATGTACTTGATGCGGGAGCTGTATTTACAGCTATAGTACCAAAGCTTATGGGTAGACGAGTGGTTATTCACAGCCACAATGGTGATACTGATAAGGTAAAGCTTCACAAGAGATGTAAAAAACTACTGTCTAAAATAACAGACGGATTTGTGGCATGCTCTAAGGTGGCGTCGCAGTATATGTTTACTGATAAGGTGCAGGATGAGGTGCTCATCATTCCAAACGCTATAGATGTAGACAGATTTGCGCTCAGTCAGGAAACACGAGACAGGGTTAGGCAGGAGCTTGGCTTTGAGGATAATTTTGTGGTGTGTCATATAGGACGTATAACCAGACAGAAGAATCCTTATAGGATGCTAGATATATTTGAAGAGGTATATAAGAGAGATAGGTCCGCCAGACTTGTATATATAGGTGATGGAGACATTACTGAGGAAGTGACTGGGGATGTGGAAAGACGAGTCCATGAGGCAGAGAAGAACTGGGAAGAAGGGGCTGCTAAGGGAGGATATGCATCAGAGAAGTATACTCCTCATATACGTATGCTGGGGGTTAGATCAGATATTCCGGATATTATGCAGGCAGCAGATATTTTCTTGCTACCATCCTTGTATGAGGGACTTCCTATAGTGGCTATAGAAGCTCAGGCAGCAGGACTTCCAACCTTGATGTCTACAAACATCACAGAAGAGGTAGGACTTACGGACAAGGCAGAGTTTATAAGCCTAGAGGCAGATGATAGTGTGTGGGCAGACAGGATATTGGCTCATAAGTATAGAGAGAGAACTAGTGGTATAGAGGCTGTGAGACTTGCTGGGTATGATAAGAAGGATATGCGCCAGGTGTTTGAGAAATTTGCGGGTATGTTGTAGATAACCTAGAAGATAAAGAGGGGAATGTTATAGATGAAGATTAGTTGTGATAGAATATTAGATAGAATATTTATAACACTTTTTTATGCGTATGCATGTGTTAGCACGTGTGGAATTACATTTGGAACTAAGTTAGTTAGTTATTTTATGTGGCCATCTATTTTATTTGGGGCTATATTGGTTCTATATAGAATTATCAAGTTCAAGAAATATACCAATATGCCTGGTCAGATAGCGGTTATAGGGATGATTGCTAGTATTTTTTTGTCTACCTTTGCCAATTATCAGTATAACTTAAAAGAAAATTTAGTTTATTGTATTTATTGGGTGCTATATTTTGTGGTATTGTACTTTGTTCAGCGTGATAGGACGATAGAAGAAATCAAAAAGGATTTCGAATATATCGGTATATTAGTGTTGATAACTATCAATATCAGCGTTTTTATTGGGTTAAAGCAGATGTTTGATGGGTATGCGATGCTTTGTGAACACCCGGAAAGTGGATTTCTTTATTGGCAGGGATTTGCGATTGGTCGTTTGTGGGGGATATATATTAATCCTAATAGAGGGGCAATAACTGTAACACTAGCAGTTGCTGTGCTCTTATATTTCTTGGCTCAAACAAAAAGTATTGTTTTAAAAATATTAAGTGTGATGGATATGTTGTGTTTGATATTCTATATCGCATTAACAGATTCACGATCTGGTGCTGTATGTATAGGAGTTTTGTTTGGAGTATATGTATTCTTTAGAATGATCTTGTGGGCGTGTAGCCAAGAAGGGGAACGACTGAAAAGAATATGTATAACTGTGGTTATTAGTGTTTTAGTTGTACTTATAGGTATGAAAGCACCTAGGGAGGCTAAGAATGCATACAATGATGTGCTTAACTGGATGGCTGAGAAAAAACTTGAGAGTATAGAGGATATTGATGTAGAAGATAAATCGGAGGAAGAGATAAATCAGGAGATTAACGAGGCAATTAATGAAGCAAATTCTATCCAACAGCTAGAAGTAGAACGAGGCTATGATTTGACAGGAGATATAAGTAATAATAGATTTACTATATGGAGGAGTGGTATAGAAATATTTAGACATTCTACAAAAAATATGATTATTGGAACTTCTTTTTGTGGTTTCACTCCCTATGCTGCGAAGAATATACCATGGTCTGTGATTATAACAAAATTTGGGTTTCATTATACAACATTGGAAAATGATATATTACATGTTCTTGTGTCACAAGGATTTATTGGTTTTGCAATAATGGTATGGTTTGTGTTAAGCCTATTTATTGAGGTTGGGAAGAAGATAATAAAAGTTGAGAGAAAACACAGAAATATGGTGGCAGCTATGCTGGCATTACTTTTTGCATATGTAGCATCAGCGTTCTTTGGAAGCGCTATGTTTTATCAATTCTCAACTAATACAGTTGTGTTTTGGGCTGTTCTTGGATATTTGATGTACATACTTAGAAACTCGGGAGAGGTTTATGAAGATTGATATTGTAATACCTTGGGTAGATGGAAGTGACCCAAAGTGGCAAGCAGAAAAAAGTGAATATAATCCTGATGAGGGTACAGATACCAGAGTTAATAGATATAGAGACTGGGGTGTATTAAAATACTGGTTTAGAGGTATAGATAGGTTTATGCCTTGGGTAAATAAAATCCATTTTATAACCTGGGGTCATGTTCCAGAGTGGCTTAATGTAGATCAAGAGAAGCTTAATATAGTAAGACATGAAGATTATATAGATAAAGGTTATCTTCCTACATTTTCTTCACATCCAATCGAATTAAATATGCACAGAATCAAGGATTTATCTGAGCAGTTTATATATTTTAATGACGATATGTTTGTGATACGACCTGTTAAGCCGGAAGATTTTTTCAGAGATGGACTACCTGTAGATACAGTGACAGAGGTTCCTCTTAGATTCAATCCAGGGGGTGTGGACCATATAATTGGAAATGATATGATGATTATCAATAAGCATTTTCCAAAAGAACAGGTTACTAAACTACACAAGAAGAAATGGTTTTCCCTTAAGGCTATGAAGTCAACCATGAAGAATCTATATATGAAACCAGTGAAAGGTTTTTCTGGCTTTGATAATCCACACGTGCCACAGGCATTTCTTAAGTCTACCTTTGAGCAGGTGTGGGACAAGGAAAGAGGGCTGATGGAGCAGACAACATCTCATAGATTTAGAAGTAATGAGGATGTTAACCAGTGGCTTATACGATATTGGCAGTTTGTTACTGGTCAGTTTGTACAGGTTGGAGATATATCGGGTAGATTCTTTTCTATCGGAAGAGATGATGAATCTATAGCAGATG
>JAGAKD010000133.1 GCA_017625815.1 Lachnospiraceae bacterium
AGTTTGCTATGATAATATGGGGGTAGATATGATTATCTATTTTCCAAATATAACTGTTGATTGAGTTTTATTATATGTTTATAAGCTGGCTAATTTACACCCAGTTTAGCAATATTTAGTTATGAGTGACCAGAAAGATGTGGTTATATGCATCTTTTTGGTCTTATTTTTTGTCTGAAATTGCGAGGTTGTTATTTGTTTCTAAGTTTCTCTTGGATATTGTTATTGCACTTATGAAAATTAGTAAGAAGTTCTGAGTTGTTATATTAACTTTGGTAAAAAAGTAGATTAGTAAGGTGTACTGTGAGGCGACGGATAGTAGGTATAAATTTATAGGAGGTGTTCTATTATGAATGAACAAATTATTGAGTTTTCAGGTGCAAATATACCAGTTATTGAAGCTGCTAAGATTATGAAGAAAGACCAGCAGTTTGTAAGACAAGGTATGATTAAGGGGATTTTGCCTATTGGGGTAGCCTATGTTAAAGAGGGTAGCAGTCAGTATGATTTCTACATATCTCCGAAGTTGTTTTATGAGTATACGGGGTATCTTTATGAAAAGCCAGTAGAATAAGTTTCCAAAGGAGACACATTTAGGTGTCTCCTTTAATATTTTGTTTTAAAAGGTTTATTTATGAGCTTTTGTTTATTATAAGTTGATGAGCATCATATGGGACAAATGATAGGTGATAGTAAATATAAGATTTATATATTAGTAAAGGTTATAAATAGAATTATATACAGAGATAAAGATATCCTATTATAGATGATGTTCAACTTGTGATAGTTAAAAGTTATAAGCAGAAGTAATAGTGCAAGAAAAGTCTATAAGAAGAGTATTCATGAACCATATTATGTTACTTAGCTGGATATAACAATATTATAATGCGATAATTCCTGAGGAAGTATTTGTATACATACTTTGTATTATTGTTTTAAATAAGGATAAAAATATTTTTAGTGCATTAACTTGTGAAAATGAGCTTAAATTAGTATATTTATTATATGAAATAGTAATGTAAAGACCATGCAATCGTTATAAACGGATATATAACAAGAATGATATTAAGCATAAGAAGATAATATAGAATATATGGTAATTAAGAGATTAAAAATGCATTTTTATATAAATACAAAATAGAAAGAGAGGAAGAAATTATGAGTATTAATTTGAAAAACGATAGTGTAGAGTTTGGAAAAAAATCTGAACGATTAGGCATGTCAGATAATGGTTACGATGGATTATTAAAATTCACAAGTAAATTACAGAGTAATTTAGGTGTGTATCAGGGTGCTGAGTCGTTGCTTGGGTTTACGAAAACTTTAGATGAAGTGTATGCTCGATTTAATGTTTTAGAAAATGTAGATATTGCTAAAGTTAATATATCACAAGTGACAGAAAATATAACCAAATTACAAGAAAACTTAGGGGTATCAAAGGCATTATCAGGAATGCAAAATATAAATAAGTTATATTCTGTAAGACTTTCTTCGATGTTGGAAAGGTATACTAATTTGGAAAATTTAAAGGGAATTCGAGAGATTTCTAAGCTGTTACAAGAATATGATTTTGAAAAAATTGGTAATGCATATCAAAATGCGTTAGGGCAAGTTGATTGGACTAAGGATGTGTCTGTGGAAGAAATAGCAGAGGATGTTGCTGAACAGTATATTTCTGAGTGTTCTGAAGATAATAAACAGATTGATGAAATAGTAAGCTTGTCAGAAAGTAAAGAAAATAGAAAGAAAATTACTAGAGATGATATACGATTTTTTATTGAAGTAGTAACTTTTTTGTTGCTTATAGGTGGAAAACCACAAGTTGTAAATAATACATATAATAATACTACTGTAATAAATAATTTCTATACTATAGAAACAGGTATGGATGCTCAGTTATTGAACGCGATGGGGTGTAGAATTATAAATGAAAACAATGTAATGCCACGTGTTAAACCAGATTGTTCATCAAGAGTAACGGGGCATCTATATATTGGGCAAGTGGTAAGTGTATCTGACAAGTGGAAAAAGTGGATTGAGATTAATTGGACAGATAGTGAGGGTAATTATTGTACAGGCTGGATACAAAATTATAAGGTTACTGAATTTAAGTAATATAAGTAGTTAGATACTTGCTAGTTGATTTGGTAAGAGTTACACTAAGATACACTTTACAGAAACGGCGACTGACATGGGCTGTGGTTTGGTGTGGTTTGTCTGCTATAAGACCCACGTAAGTCCCAATTGGCTCTAAACCCTTGATTTTACGGGACTTCAACGCTTCTATCGAGGAAGCTGCTACAGCTGGTAAGTTCTAGATAGTGAGCAATGCAAATTCATAGCATATTGCTTGTGCAAGTTTACTTGCAAACAAGCGATAATGCTTATGAATTTATAGTGCGAATGCACGAGACTGAGTCGAAGCGAAGCGGAGAGGAAGTCACATTGCGAATATAAAAGAGAAGGTGTAAAGTCTTGATAATTTAACAAAGACTTTACACCTTTATCTTTTGTATATATTCATAGGTTATCATTGGTGAAGATGTTGTTAGTATTCTAAATCTTGAATATTCACACCATATAGAGAAAGTTTTGCTTTTGCAGCTTTTAATTGATATTCCAGTTCTGGATTTTCGCCTTGCTCATACTTTTTTATCCTTTGTAGGTCACAATATGTACGGATGGCTATATCAATTATTTCTTTTTCGTTCATGCCTTCACCCATCTTTCTTTAAACCCCTTTCGCGTATTGTAAATACATTATAGAGGTTTATTATATCTGTGTAAAGCCTTTATTAAGTTATCAATGTAAAAAGGAAAATTTGAGTATATAAGTTAAAGATACAAGAAAATAGATAGTTGTCTTAAGAAAATTATACTCAATATATGTATATGTAATATTTGGTCGAAATATGACAAAAAAACTTTCAAAAAATATAAAAAAATAGTTGGAATATTGCAATATTTATTATATGATATATTCTGTCGAATTTTATTCAATGAGTTATCACTTTAACTTTCGAAAGTGACATAATGTGTATGATAAAAACGACTTATATTGCGTGAAAGGTTGGTATATGAAATGAACGATACACTAATCGAATTTAAGAATATAAAAAAGGTATTTGATGACACGGTTGTTGTGGAGGATTTTAACCTTGAGGTTAAGAAGGGTGAGTTTGTAACATTGCTTGGTCCTTCGGGCTGTGGTAAGACAACAATGCTTAGAATATTAGGTGGTTTTGAACTGCCTACAGAGGGAACTATTATGCTTGATGGCAAGGATATAAGTATGCTTCCGCCAAATAAGCGTCCTATCAATACCGTATTTCAAAAGTACGCTCTTTTTCCACACCTTAATGTGTATGACAATGTTGCTTTTGGACTTAAGCTTAAAGGGATTTCAAAAAAAGAGCAGGATGAAAAAGTTAAAAAGGCTCTTGAGCTTGTAGATCTTGAAGGCTTTGAGAAGAGAGCTATTCATACCCTCTCAGGCGGTCAGCAACAGCGTATAGCTATTGCAAGAGCAGTAGTAAATGAGCCAGAAGTTCTTCTCCTTGACGAGTCTCTTAGTGCTCTTGATTACAAGATGCGCAAGGAGATGCAGGTTGAGCTTAAAAATATGCATAAGAAGTTAGGTATTACATTTATCTTTGTAACACACGACCAGGAGGAAGCCCTTACTATGTCAGACAAGATTGTTGTAATGGCTGATGGTGAGATACAGCAGATAGGTACTCCAGAGGAGATTTATAACGAGCCTAAGAACCTTTTTGTTGCAGACTTTATAGGCGAGAGTAACATATTCAAGGGAACCATGCTTGGCTATCATAAGGTTCGTTTCTGTGGAACAGAATTTGACTGTGTAGATGATTACGCTAAGGATATGGTTATTGATGCTATCATTCGCCCTGAGGATATAGTTATCACAGAGGAGAGTAAAGGACAGTTCACCGGTGAAGTAATTTCTTGTGATTTCAAGGGAACATTTTATATAGTTGTTGTTCAGGCTGGTAAGAACGAGATAGAAATCCATAGCTTAAATAATTACGCTATAGGTTCCAAGGTTGGTATGTGTATCGAGCCTGATAATATACATCTTATTCCATACGATAGTAGTATTAACCACTACGAAGGTAAGGTTACTGTTGCTAAGGTAGAAGATAAGGTTCATGTGGAATTCGATGACTTTGAAGTGGATATCGACCCTGCAATTCTTGTTCCGGGTGCTGTTATGGAAGACTGGGAGGTTACAGATGCTGAGGGTAATAGTATTGACCTTTTTGGAAGACGAGTTGAGGCATCGTTTATACCTTCTGAAGCTGATCTTACAGATGACGCTGAGCAGGGACTTATTCAGGGTAATATTTTCTCATTTATATATGTTGATGACCATTATAGATATACAGTCAGAAGTAAGTCGGAAGAGGACTATGTTGTTAACGATGAAGACTTGTGGAATCAGGAGGATTACGTTGGTGTAATTATTCCAGAGGACAAGATTTCATATAGATTGTTAGAGGAAAAAGAAGATGAAGAATAGAACACTATCTAGAAAGCAGTTGGCTATACCATATGCGATATTTCTCTTGCTTTTTGTGGTTTTGCCTTTGCTTGTTGTAATATATTATGGTTTTACAGATAAAGCTGGAAATGTATCCTTTGATAATTTTATCAATTTCTTTAAGAATGGTAAAACTATAGGAACCTTGGTATACAGCTTGGCAATTGCCTTGTTGACGACTATATTCAGTTTGTTACTTGCTTATCCGGTGGCACTTATAATTGCAAAAGGAGCATATAGTCAAAAGGCAAAAATCCTTATGATTTTTGTATTGCCAATGTGGATTAATTTTACACTTCGTATTACAGCTTTAAAGGAAATCCTAACATTAATAGAGGGGAACTTAGCCCACTATCAGTTTTTTAACACTATACTTTGTATGGTGTATGACTTTTTGCCATTTATGATTATGCCAATATATAATTCCTTGACTAAGCTTGACAATGGCCTTATTGAGGCTGCATCAGACTTAGGAGCCAATAAATTCCAGGTGTTTGTTAAGGTTATACTTCCTCTTTCAGTACCAGGAATTGTAAGTGGTGTAACTATGGTATTTTTACCATCAATGACTAACTATGTAGTATTAGATATGATTTATAACAGCACATACATTATGGGTAGCCTTATTGGTAGCTACTTTAGTGCATATGATTGGAATAATGGTTCAGTTATATCCATCATACTTCTTATGATTATTTTGGGTATTACAATGATTTCTAATAAGTATACTGACTCGGAGGGTAAGACCGAGGCTGTACGTTAATCCACCGTTTTACGGGACAAATGAATGGAGATAAGGATGAATAAGTTTTTTCAGCATATTTGTATATGGTTTGTACTGATATTTTTATATGCCCCAATAATGATACTTATGGTGTATAGCTTTACAGATTCTACTATGATAGGAACTATTAAAAACTTTTCATTGCAGAATTACGTCACACTTTTTACTACACCAGAGCTTGTATCTATGATTGTTGGTACATTTACCCTTGCGATAGGAGTGGCTTTGTTGTCCACATTCCTTGGCACAACAGGTGCTATAGGTGCTTTTTATTCAAAGAAAAGAACCAGAGGCGCTATTGAGATGGCAAATCAAATTCCAGTTGTAAATGCAGACGTTGTAACAGGTTTTTCTATCTGTATATTGATGATTATATTCTTCAAGGTTAGAAAAGAAACCTTTATACCTCTTGTTATAGGACAGACAGCCCTTTGTACACCTTTTGTATATTTGTCAGTTCTTCCAAGATTGAAACAAATGGATCACAGCCTTTATGAGGCAGCTCTTGACCTTGGATGTACTACGTCTATGGCACTTAGAAAGGTTGTTGTACCTCAGATTGTACCAGGTATAATATCTGGATTTATGACAGCGATTACTCTTTCTTTAGATGATTATTTTATTACAACATATACGAAACCAGCTACCTTTGATACGATTAGTACTTATGTTGTAAATGCTACAAGAGGATCTCAAACGGAGATAAAGACCGCACTTTGGGCATTATCTACCTTGATATTTGTATTAGCAGCCCTTTATGTTGTGGCTCAGAATTTCACTAAGAAGAAAGAGGCTAAGTAATGAAGAAAAGACTAAATAAAATAATTTCATATGTTCTTTGTCTCACACTTTTGATTGCTAATATGACAGTGCTTACTGGCTGTGATAATGCAGAGGATGAGGATGTAATTGTTCTTAGAGTGAGTAACTGGGAGGAATACATTGACGAGGGAGATTGGGACGAGGAAGAAACTATTGAACTGGAAAATGGTACAGTTATATGCTCTGAAACTAGCATGGTTGAGGATTTCGAGAATTGGTTCTACGAAACCTATGGTAAGAAGGTAAAAGTAGAGTATTCTACCTTTGGAACCAATGAAGAATTATATAATCAGCTTTCTATGGGAGATACCTATGATTTAGTGTGTCCGTCAGAATATATGATTATGAAAATGATGGCGGAGGATATGCTTGTGCCATATTCAGAGGAGTTTTATGACCCTGCTATAGAGCACAATTATTACGCGAAGGGAGTATCTCCATACATAAAAGGTGTATTTGATAGCCTTTCTATAAATGGAGAGCCTATATCAAAGTATTCTGCAGGATATATGTGGGGAACCTTGGGAATTGTTTACAATCCAGAAGAGGTTACAGCGGAAGAAGCCTCCCATTGGAATATGCTTCTTATGGATAAGTTTGATAAGAGAGTTACCATAAAGGATAGCGTAAGAGATGCATATTTTGCCGGTAACAGTATATACAATGAAGAGTTACTTCTGTCAGAGGAGTTTTTAAGCGCAGATGACTATTATGCACAGATGGAAACTATATTAAATGCCACAGATAAGAAAACTGTTGATGAGGTTGAAGATATTTTATCTGATATTAAGAGAAATGTTTATTCCTTTGAGACAGACAGTGGTAAATCGGATATGGTATCTGGAAAGGTTGTTGCTAACCAGCAGTGGTCCGGTGATGCAGTTTATACCCTTGACCAAGCAGAAGAGGAAGGCGTTATACTTTGCTATTCTGCACCAGAGGAGGCTACTAACCTTTGGTTTGATGGCTGGTGTATGCTTAAGGATGGCATTGATGGTGATGCTGACAAACAGCTTGCTGCAGAAGCCTTTGTAAACTTTGTTTCAAGACCAGATAACGCTATTAGAAATATGTGGTATATAGGTTATACTTCTGTTATATCAGG
>JAGAKD010000134.1 GCA_017625815.1 Lachnospiraceae bacterium
GAGAAGCCGCTCGAAAAGCTCGAGAAGCAACTCGTAAAAAAGCAACTGCTGTATTAAGTTCTGTATTACCTGGGAAATTAGCAGACTGTTCATCAAAAGTTGTTGAGGATTGTGAAATCTATTTAGTAGAGGGAGACTCTGCCGGTGGCTCAGCTAAACAAGCTCGTGATAGAGCTACACAGGCAATTTTACCACTACGAGGTAAAGTTTTAAATACCTTAAAGAATGATAAAAAAGCTATGGATGCTAATAAGGAAATTCAAGATATGATTACTGCTTTTGGTTGCGGAATTGGTGAGTCTTTTGATATTAGCAAACGACGATATGATAAAATTGTTATCATGACAGATGGGGATGTAGACGGTATGTAAAAGTGCCGGTAAGACCTTTTCCAGTTATCACTGGGGTTATTATACTTAGAAAATTTGACATATATTATAATATAAGTATAGTAGCTAACGGGGAAGCCTAAGTCAGAAATGATATGGTAATCCCGTGGGAAAGGATTGTGTATTATGAAAGGTATATATTTAAATTGTAAATTTTAAAACCTGGAAAAATATATAATCCCAATCCTGTATCGACTATTCCTTAAAGTCTAACGGCTAGGAAGTAGGGCTACTATTGATACGTAGCGGCATTTTAGGGAACGAAGTGTCTGAAAACCGAAATGGGTCTTCTCTCAATAGAGAGTAAGAGATAGTCAGTACTGTTGGAAACAACAGAGTAATATGGCTCATATTAGAACATTATTATTAACATTCTTATTTAAACATTTACGACCATTAGTTGAGGCAGGTCATGTCTATGCCGCAATGCCACCTTTATATAAAGTTACAAAAGGTAAGGATTCTGTATACTTATTAGATGATTCAGAATTAGCAGATTATAAAAAACAACACCCTAATGCTCAATTAACTGTATCTCGATTCAAAGGGTAAACATTTCGTCTAGCCCTTACTCACTTTTCCTCTTATCAGAGGGGTTGACAGACTTGACAGATTATAAAAATATAAGTTATAATTATGTTAAGAGGTCAGCTAACGAGGAAACCTAAGTGCTTATAGCATATGGCAATCTCGTGGGAAGATACTATATTATAGTATAACCTGTATCGACTATCTCCTTTGTCGGAGAGTAGGGTAGCTATTGATACGCTATTCGAAATGGTGAGCGCTATGATGGCAGTATAATGAATCAGCCGGAGCGAAGAAATAGTCAGGTCTTATGGAAACATAAGAGTAACCGTAGGAGAAATGGATGCTGAGCAATTAGCTGAAACCACAATGGATAGAACTAAGCGTCGTCTAAAACAAATTACTATTGATGATGCCGCAAAAGCAGCATTAGTGTTTGAAAAATTGATGGGGAACTCTGTCGGTCCTCGTAGAGAATTTATTGAACAAAATGCTTATAGAGCGAACCTTGATATTTAATCAAGGTTCTTTACTTTTAATATTGACAATAAATAAAAAATATGATATAATAATAATATAAAGAATAGAGGAGTGGTTTAATGACTATCGAGAATATTTTTCAAATGGACATTATTGAGGAAATGGAACAATGTTTTATTGATTATTCATTATCAGTAATTACAGACCGTGCTCTACCAGATGTACGAGATGGTTTAAAACCAGTTCACAAACGTATTTTATATGCAATGAATGATTTAGGATTAACTAATAATAAACCTCATAAGAAATCTGCTCGTGTAGTAGGGGACGTTATTGGTAAGTATCATCCACACGGTATGTAGTTTTGCCGTGTCTAAATCGGGGAAAAAATCTGGAAGCCTTTAAAATGGTAATCAGAGGTGAAGGGTTCTCTAAGAGTTCCCAGCCGCAACGCATAGGAAGTGAAAAGATATAATCTTCCCACGAGGCCCCGACTATCTTGGACAAAATAGTTGAACATATTTAATCTAAATTTTATCTACAGTGAGGGTGATTTTACACCCTATATGAGATAATTGGAGGAGGTAGTATGATTAACTACAATAGAAATATATTCAATAAAATAGATAATGAGGAAAAAGCATATTGGTTAGGTTTTATAGTAGCAGATGGATATTTGAATATAAATAAACATATGCTAAGAATAAAACTTGGCAATAGAGATAGAAGCCACTTAATAAAATTTATAAAATTCGTTGGTGGTAATGAAGAAATGCTAAAAAGTGAAATTCATTCTGAAACTGGAAATGAGAATTTTTATGTTTCACTTTACTCAAAAGAGGTTATGAATGACCTTCTTAGTTTGGGAATAGAGCAGGCAAAGTCTGGAAAAGAAAAGGTCTGTAATATAGATAAAAAGTATTATAGAGATTTTATAAGAGGGCTTTGGGATGGAGATGGATTTATAAGAGAAAATCTAAGTGGTATAGGACTGGTTGGCTCAGAAGAAGTTTTAGCATTTGTTCAAAATTATTTTAACGATTCTTTAGGAGTAAAACCATTAAAAATTTATCCTCATTGTAATACATTTAAGATTGAATATCGTTCAACAAGAAAAGCGATTCCCCTTATCTTAAATCACTTATATGGTGATAAAGATGTAGCTTTGGACAGAAAAAAGGAATTGGCAACCAAGATAGAAAAGATATGCTAGACTGGGCTGGAACTGACCAGCCGATGAAAATGAGGGAAACCTCCAGAGGTTGAGATAAAAAGCTCAGCGTTAATAACTTTCGGATACATCTGTTTATGATGCAATGGTTCGTATGGCTCAAGATTTCAGTTTACGCTATCCATTAGTTCAAGGTCAAGGTAACTTTGGAACTATTGATGGAGACCCTGCAGCTGCAATGCGTTATACAGAGGCACGTATGAGTAAAATCGCGGCAGAAATGTTACGAGATATTAAAAAGGACACAGTAGATTTCCGACCAAACTTCTCTGAGGATGAAGAAGAGCCAGTAGTATTACCATCACGCATTCCTAATCTATTGTTAAATGGAACAACAGGAATTGCAGTTGGTATGGCTTGTAGTTTTCCGCCTCATCATTTAGGTTCAACTATTGATATGATTACAAGTCGTATCAAAGGAGAGTCAACAACAGTAGAAGATTTAGTAAATGTGCTTAAAGCACCAGATTTTCCAACTGGAGGTTTAATTATTAACCAGAATGAATTATTAGAAGGTTATCAAACTGGTAGAGGTCGTGTAAGATTACGAGGTAAATATACTGTTGAGAAAAATGGTAAAACAAGAGAGAATTTAATTTTTACAGAAATTCCATATGCTGTTAATAAAGAAAAATTAATTGAAGATATTGCAAAACTATGTGAAGCAAAAGAGATTGAAGGGATTGCCGATTTACGAGATGAATCAAACCGAGAAGGTATTCGTATTGTAATTGAACTAAAGAAAGATGTTAATCCTGATGTAATGGCTAATATTTTATTTAGCAAAACTCAATTAGAGAACACATTCTCAATCAACTTCACTTGCTTAGTTGATGGAAATCCTAAAGTATTAAATCTAATGGAAATTACTGATGAATACATCAAACACCAAAAAGAAGTATTAACTCGCAGAACTAAGTTCGATTTAAATAAAGTTCAAGCTAGACTTCATGTGTTAGAAGGGTATTTAAAAGCATTAGAAAATATTGATAATATTATTAGAATTATCAAAGGAAGTGCCAATAGTTTAGTTGCTCGTAAAATATTAGAGGAAGCATATGGATTTAGTGAAATTCAATCAAAAGCAATCTTAGAGATGAAATTATCTAAATTAACAGGTTTAGAAAAAATTGAGATTGAAAATGAAATTACTGAACTTACATCTTTAGAAGAAAAATATTTAGGCATTTTAAATGACAATAGCAAATTAATGGAGTTATTGTTAGATGAATTAGCAGAAATTAAAGATAATTATAATGATGAACGTAGAACTGATTTTACTCAAATCTCAACTAATAAGGAAGAGAAAGATATTCAATTTGTTCAACCTGAAGAAATGGTCGTAGTGATGACACGCAATGGAAATATTAAAAAGATTCCTGCAAGTTCATTCCGAGTTCAACGCAAAAATGGTAAAGGAATTAAAAACTATGATGAAGTCATCTTAGATGTTATTAAAACTAACACTATTGACACTTTAATGTTCTTTACAACTTATGGAAAAGTATATCGTTTATTAGTAGATGATGTTCCAACAGGAACTAATTCTTCTCGAGGTGTAGCAGTATCTACTTTAATTAAAGTAGAGCCAAAAGAAGAGGTTATTGCCTTTACATCTTTACATAGAAAAACTAATGCTCAATTTGCGGTATTCTCAACTAAGTTAGGTATGATTAAGAAAACTAATATTGAAGAATATATTTCTACAAAACGTAGTGCTAATGGTATTCAAGCCATCAAGTTAAAAGATGGGGATGCTGTTAATGGAATTACATTCTTATTAGATGAACAACTATTATTATTAACACAAAAGGGTAAATCAATTCGTTTTGAAACTAATACTATTGCCCCAGTAGGTCGAATGGCGGCAGGAGTAATTGGTATTAAATTAGATAAAGATGATGAAGTAGTAGCTTGTCTACCTGTTAGTAAAATGACAGATAACTTAGCCATCTTTACAGCAAACGGTATTGGAAAACAAACTAATATTAAAGACTTCCCATTACAAGGAAGAGGCGGAAAAGGAACAATTGCTTATAAACCAACAGATAGCACAGGTTTAGTTGTAAGTGGTGCTCTTGTAGAAAGCTCTGATAACCTTTTAGTTGTAGGAGATAATACTACAATCTGTATTTCTGCAACTGATATTCCAACTCTATCTAAATCGGCTATTGGTAATATGCTTATTAAAGATAATAAAGTCTTATCTATAACAAAACTATAGAGGGGAATACCCCTCTAATTTGAGGAGGAATTTTATGTTTAATGGTGGAAAAGGATTTAATCCAATGTCAATGATGGGTAATATGATGGGCAATATGGCAGGTAAAGGTGGGGGAAACCCAATGGCTATGATTTCGCAAATGTTTGGTAATAACCCACAGATGATGAACATGGCTCAACAAATTATGAGTGGTAATGTTAATCAACAGCAATTTCAAAATATGTTAAATCAGCAAATGGGTGCCGGTGCACCTAATCTACAAGTAATTGTAGATACTTTTAAACGACTACAAGAAAATGGAGAAGTAATTGTAACAGATGATAGAGCATTATATTCTAAATTCGCAAGCATGGGTATAGATATTTTACGCTATTCTCCTAATGTTCGTGGGAATGCAATTATGACCAAAGCAGAATTTGAACAAAAATATATGTGATAAAAAAGGGATTTTATCCCTTTTTTCGTATGTAATATTATAAACTTGACATTTGTAAAATAATATGTTATAATATTTATATAAGGTTAAAGATAATAAATAAATATTAAATAAAATTTATTTGACTTATTAAAAAAAATATGTTATAATAATTAAGTAAGTTAAGTTAAGGAAGGAAAAGGTGACGGATGTTGATTACAATAGGAGCTATGATTGGTGCAGGAAAAACAAGTTTAGCAGAATTAGTTGCTAACCACTTTAATTCAGAAGTATTTTATGAAAGTGTGGATAATAATCCAATTTTACCACTATTCTATACCGCTTCTGAAGAGGAGATACAAACAAAACGCTATCCATTCTTACTTCAATTATGGTTCTTAAATACACGATTCAAAAGTATTAAAGAGGCTTTAATTAAAGATACTAATGTTTTAGACCGCAGTATCTATGAGGATTGGTATTTTGCCAAAGTCAATAAAGACTTGGGAAGAATTTCCGATTTAGAATTTAGTTTATATGAAGATTTATTAAATAATATGTTAGAAGAGTTAGAAGAATTGCCAAAGAAATCGCCTGACTTAATGATTTATTTATCAGGAAGCTTTGAAACAATTTTAGAGCGTATTAAAAAACGCGGTCGAGAATATGAGCTAGATGAAGCTCTTGTGTCTTATTATTACACATTGTGGGAAGGATATGACAATTGGATTAAGCAACACTACAAAGCTAGTGAGGTATTAATAATTAATATTGATGAAATTGATTATGTGAACAATGAAGAACATAAACAAAAAGTTTTATCTATGATTGAACAAAAACTAGAAGAGATTCGAAAAGAAAAGGTTTCGCTTTAAGCGATTCCTTTCTCTATAAATAATAATAATAATTAGGAGTTGATATTTATGAATAACTTAATTTGGTTATTTATCATGAAATTATTAGATACAGCAATTGGAGCATTAAAAAATATATTCATGATTAAGGGTAAGCATTTTTTATCTGCTTTATCAAACTCAGTATCATATCTGTTCTATATTCTATTGATGAAACAGCTTATGAGTGACACCTCTGTTTCAAGTATTATAGTTACATTGATGGCTGTATTTTTAGGTCAGTATTTAGCTCAATATATGGCAGATAAGTTTGAAAAGGATAAAGTGTGGAAAATCAGTATCACTCCCGAAACAAAGAAAATTAGTAAATTACTCGCAGATGAATTGCGAGAAAGAAATATACCTGTTCAGACTTGCGTGTGTTATAACTCACACCTAGAGGAAGTTCTTAATATCAGTGCTTTCGCAGAGACTCGTGAAGAGACATTAGTTGTTCAAGAAATCCTAAAGAATTACAAGGTAAAATTTAATATTGTAGAAATTAGAAATCGTTTCTAGTTTCAGACAAAGGAGGTAAATATGATTAGCATTGTTCCAATATTAATCACCCCATTATTGTTATTAGGTAATGGAGAGGAAATAGTAAAACAAGCCCCTAACATACAAACTCCAATGTATGAATACTATACAAGACGTATGCCTACACTCGATGAAGTACAAGAAGAATTAAGTTATCGACAATATCTAGAAGAACTTGAACAACAAATCCAAAGAGACTTGCGATTAATTGAAGAAAAGAAACAAGAGGAATTACGACGAGAACAAGAGGAATTGCGACAAGCACAAGAAAAAGAACGAAAAGAAAAGATGGTTAGAACTTATTACACGAGTTCAGATGTTTCTCAACCTTCGTTGCTTACAGCGGAGGAGTTAAATATAGCCATTGAAGGGACTGGACTTCAAGGCTTAGGACAGTATTTTTACGAGGCTGAACAGGCTTATGGTGTTAATTCTGTATTTCTTCTCTCTATTGCTATTTTAGAGAGTGGTTGGGGAGAATCAACATTAGCACAGACTAAGAATAACTTATTTGGGTATCAGGCATACGATAATGACCCAAATAAGGCTATGTATTTCTCGTCAAAAGCAGAGGCTATACACACTGTTGGCTCACATTTGGCAAAAAACTATCTTAGGTCTGACGGAAAGTATTACAATGGGGCGACTCCTGCAGGAGTTAATGTAATGTATTGCTCAGGTGGAGAATGGGCAAGTAAAGTAGTATCTATAATGAACAAAGTTATGGATTCTGTGCCTTACTAATAAGGCACAGACTCGACAACTTTGTTGACATTTCAAAATAATTATTATATAATATTTATATAATAAAGGAGAGATAAAATATATGAGCAAATATCCATTAGATTTAGTTCAACAATATTATCCTGGAGCTATTATGTTTGAGGCTCAAAAGTACTGGAGTATGTCAGAAGACCAAAAGAAAAAATATAATGTTGCCGAAGTTGTAGATAATGGAAAGTATTTTGGTCAGTTAAAGAAAGATGGAAACTGGTATGCTTTTGTCAAAGGTATTGGTGGTCAAAAATATCTGTTTAGCCGCAACGAGTCTAAGAAAACAGGTTTATTAACTGAGCGTATTGAAAATGTTCCTCACATTGAGAAAGCATTAGATTGCTTACCTAATGGAACTGTATTAATTGGTGAAATTTATGTTCCTGGTGGAGATTCAAATGCTACACGACAGGTAATGGGATGTTTACCAGCAAAAGCAATTGAGCGACAAAAGGAAGATGGTTATGTTCATTATTATATATTTGATTGCGTTGCCTATGATGGAAAAACTTTCTTTGATAGCGGCTCTTGGCAGCGTTGGTTAAAAACAAAAGAAATCTACGAGAAGTATGATTTAATTAATAAGGTTGAAGGAAAACAAAACTTCCTTGAATTAGCTGAAACATTTACAGATAATCTTTATCAGCGAGCAATGACTTATCTAGAGAATGGTGAGGAAGGAATGGTTATTAAAAAATTAGATTCTCCTTATACACCTGGAAAGAAACCTGCTTGGTCGTCAATCAAACTCAAGAAAGAAGATTCTGCTGACTTGGTTTGTATGGGTTATGAGCAACCAACAAAAGAGTATGATGGAAAAGAAATTGATACTTGGGATTACTGGTTAATTGAACAGTATAATGCCGAGACTAATTCATGGGAAGAACATAGTCGCATTAGACATCATATTGCTATTGATGAAGATGATATGCGTATTGTAGCTATTACTAAACCTTATTATTTTGGATGGGCAGGCTCAATGAGAATTGGTGCTTATGACAAAGACAATAAATTAGTTGAAGTAGGAACTGTAAGTTCAGGTTTAACTGATGAAGTAAGAGCATCTTTAGCAAAAGATACAGACTCTTGGATTGGTAAAGTTGTTAAGATTGATATGATGGAGAAGTTTGAAGGAACTATTCGTCAACCTATCTATCGAGGACTTCATGCCGATAAAAATGCTTATGAATGTACTATTGAAGATATTTTTAATAAGTAATATTGACAAAATAAAAAAAATATGTTATAATATTTATGTAAGATAAGTTAAGAACTTAATAAAATAAAGGAGAGATTGTAATATGTTTAAAGGACAAATGATTCGCAAATTAAAATCTATTGGAGTTCGCACAGGCGATAAAAATGGAGCATTAGTTAAACTAGAACACTTAAAGACTTCTGATGTTATCAAAGTTTATAAAAAACATTTCTAATAATCAATATTGACAATTATAAAAAAATATGTTATAATAAAAGTGTAAAAACATTAAGCATACAACTCAAGTGCTTAATCTAAAAATAAAATCTAAAGGATATTAAAGGAGAGATTATTATTATGAAAAACAATACTAAAGCGGTTATCAAATTTTTACAAGCAAACAAAGGATTAGACTTCACAGCACAAGACGTAGCACAAGCATTATCATTAGATGTTCGAGTTGTAAATGGAATTTTCACAGCACTTCAACGCGACCACAAAGTATTTGGTCAATTAGGAATGCGAGTACCAGCTACAATTGATGTAGATGGAACACCAAAAGATGTAAAATACTTAGTATTAACACCTGCTGGTTTAGCATTAGATGTAGATGCAATTGAAGCAAAATAGTTAAATAAAGAGCCTAAGAAATTAGGCTCTCTCTTTTAAA
>JAGAKD010000135.1 GCA_017625815.1 Lachnospiraceae bacterium
ATTATGTTTTGCACCAATTGCGGAAATCAGGTACCAGATGGACAGAGCTTTTGCTCGATGTGTGGTACTCAAGTAGTATCAACTATGCAACCTAATAATCAGAATGCATATAATCAGTCACAGTATGAACAGCAGAATACATACAGTCAGCCCCAGTATGGTCAGCAGAATATGTATCAGCAACCACAGTATGCACAACAGAATGCATATCAGCAGCCACAATATGGTCAGCAGAATACATATCAGCAACCACAGTACCCACAGCAGAATATGTATGGTCAGCAAAATACATATATGACACCGGTTAATAATCAACCACAAGGTATGTTATGGTTTTACTTTATTATATGGGTTCAGCTATTCCTAAATGCAGCATTAAATGTTAGAACTGGTGTTATGGCGATGACAGGAGCTCAGTATGAGTTAGATGGCTATGGCAATGTGTCTGGTACAATATACAGAATATATGAGAACTTACAAATGTATGATACTGTTTATGGTATCTCACTTATTGTATTAGCTGTATTAGCTATCTTTGTTAGATTTAGACTTTCTGGTTATAAGAAGAATGGTCCTATGTTATATTTAGTGCTTTTAGGTGCTAACATAGTAATACCATTAATATATGCTTTATTTGCTTCAGAAGAGATTAATGCTACTATAGCAGAGGTACTAAATGGTTCAGAACTTAACTTTATAGGATGTATCGTTTTATTTTTTATCAATATATTCTATTTTCACAATAGAAAAGACAAGTTTGTTAACTAGGAGGAATAATTATGAATTGCAATATAGCAGTTATTAAGGGTGACGGTATCGGCCCAGAGGTTGTCAGTGAGGCAATGAAGGTACTTGATGCTGTTGGTGCTAAGTACGGTCACACATTTAATTATGAGCAGCTTCTTATGGGTGGTTGTTCAATAGATGTACATGGAGTACCTCTCACAGATGAGGTGGTAGAGAGAGCCAAAGCGGCTGATGCAGTGCTTCTTGGCTCAATCGGTGGAAATACTTCCACATCACCTTGGTACAAGCTTCCACCAGAGAAAAGACCAGAGGCAGGACTTCTTAAGATTCGTAAAGAGCTTGGACTTTTTGCAAATCTTAGACCAGCTTTTCTCTATAATGAGTTAAAGGGTGCTTGTCCACTTAAGGAGGAGATTGCTGATAAGGGCTTTGATATGATGATTATGAGAGAGCTTACTGGTGGTCTTTACTTTGGAGCTAGAGAAACTAAAGAGGTTGATGGTGTAATGACTGCTGTTGACACTCTTACATATAATGAAAATGAAATAAGAAGAATCGCTATCAAGGGCTTTGATATAGCTATGAAACGTCGCAAGAAGGTTACTAGCGTAGATAAGGCAAATGTACTTGATTCTTCAAGACTTTGGAGAAAGATAGTAGAAGAAGTAGCAAAGGATTATCCTGAGGTTACTTACGAGCATATGTTAGTTGATAACTGTGCTATGCAGCTTGTAAAGGATCCTGCACAGTTCGATGTAGTTCTTACAGAGAATATGTTTGGTGATATCCTTTCAGATGAGGCATCAATGATTACAGGTTCCATCGGAATGTTAGCATCAGCATCACTTAATGAGACTAAGTTTGGTATGTACGAGCCAAGTGGTGGTTCAGCACCAGACATAGCTGGTCAGAATAAGGCTAACCCAATAGCAACTATTCTTTCAGCAGCTATGATGCTTAGATACACATTTGATATGGATAAGGAAGCAGATGCAATTGAAGCTGCAGTACAGCAGGTGCTTGTGGAGAATTATAGAACTTGTGATATTGTATCAGAGGGAACTACATTAGTTAGTTGTTCCGAGATGGGAGATCTTATCGCAGCAAGAGTTTAAGCTATATGACTATATTATAAAGGAGACGATAAAATGAAGAGTGATAACGTAAAAACTGGTATGCAACAGGCTCCACACAGAAGCTTGTTCAACGCTCTTGGTATGACCGACGAAGAGCTTTCAAAACCTTTAGTTGGTATTGTATGTTCTTACAATGAGATTGTTCCAGGGCATATGAACCTTGATAAAATTGCTCAGGCTGTAAAGCTTGGAGTTGCCGCAGCAGGCGGTACACCAATTATGTTCCCTGCAATCGCAGTATGTGATGGAATTGCGATGGGACATATCGGTATGAAATATTCTCTTGTTACAAGAGATTTGATTGCAGATTCAACTGAGGCTATGGCTTTAGCTCATCAGTTTGATGCGCTTGTTATGATTCCTAACTGTGATAAGAATGTTCCTGGACTTCTTATGGCAGCTGCAAGAGTAAATGTTCCAACTGTATTTGTATCAGGTGGTCCAATGCTTGCAGGTCATGTTAAGGGTCATAAGACATCACTTTCTTCAATGTTTGAGG
>JAGAKD010000136.1 GCA_017625815.1 Lachnospiraceae bacterium
ATGGCGGCAGGTCATGATGAAAAGGAAATTTCATACACTGACTTAGTTGGTACTATGATGTCATCAGTAAGCTCAATTATAAATAGTATTTCATATGTGCTTATGGCATTTGTTGCTATATCCCTTGTTGTATCATCAATAATGATTGGTATTATCACATACATTTCAGTTCTCGAGAGAACTAAGGAAATTGGTGTTTTAAGAAGTATTGGTGCTTCAAAGAAAGATATTTCAAGAGTATTTAATGCAGAGACAATTATTATTGGATTTACTGCTGGATTATTGGGTATAATAGTAACTATATTACTGAACTTCCCTATAAATATGATTATTGAGCACGTTGCGGGTCTTAAGAATGTTGCTAAGTTACCAGTTGCAGGTGGAATTATCCTTGTGTTAATCAGTGTTGTCCTTACAATGATTGGTGGACTTATTCCATCTAAGGTGGCATCAAGAAAGGATCCAGTTGAGGCTTTAAGGAGCGAATAAGATGAAATATCTTAAGCAATTTGGAATTATTATAGTGATATCATTAATGGGGGAGCTCTTAAATGAGCTCCTTCCTTTTTCTGTGCCTGGAAGTATATACGGGTTGTTGCTCATGCTACTAGCTCTAGTCACAGGTGTGGTAAAGGTTAGTCAGGTAAAGGAAACTAGCTCCTTTTTACTTGATATAATGCCTATACTATTTATCCCATCAACAGTAGGACTGATGGATTATTTTGGAGTGTTATCAGAAATTTTGGTGCCGGTGCTACTTGTGTGTATTGTAGGAACCGCTCTTGTTATGGGCATTACAGGTGTGGTGACAGAGAGGATAATTCTTGCTAGGTCGTCAAACTCTATGGGTTTTGTGAATAATGATAATAACAGTGAAGAACAAGACTTCTTAGAAGAAAGGGGTGGAGGAAATGAATAGTTTCATAACAACTCTTTCTAGTACTTTATTTTTTGGTGTTGCCATAAGCCTTGTTTGTTATGGAATAGGCGCATACATTGGCAAAAAAATTAAATTCCCTCTGGCAAATCCTCTGCTTATAGCGGCAATACTTTTGATTGTAATTTTAAAGGTTTTGGATATAAAATATGCAACCTATATGGTGGGTGCACAGTATATATCATATTTGCTGACTCCTGCTACAGTTTGTCTTGCGGTGCCACTTTATGAGAAGCTGCAGCTACTTAGGGATAATCTTGTGGCGGTGGTTGTAGGCATATTGACCGGTATAATCATAAGTGCAGTTACTGTGTGGGGCACCTGTGTAATTTTTACTCTAGATGAGGGTATATTTGCCACCATGTTACCAAAATCCATAACCACTGCCATAGGAATGGCAGTATCTGAAGAAACTGGAGGAGTGGTTAACATAACTGTGGCTATGATTGCCATAACAGGTATAACAGGAAATGTAATTGCAGATATAGTTTTAAAGCTTTTTAGAGTAAAAGAACCAGTGGCAAAGGGAATTGCTATCGGTACCTCAGCTCACGTTATGGGAACCTCAAAGGCTATAGAGTTAGGAGAAATTGAAGGTGCTATGAGCGGCCTTGCTGTGGCGGTTGCAGGACTTATAACTGTGCTTATTGCCCCGGTGCTGGTGGGGATGTACTAATATATGTGAATCTGGACAATGGAGAAGAAAAAATCTATATACCCAGAAATTACCGAAGAGTTGTTAAGTTGTGTGTATTAGTGTATTCTATGAGATTTCTTAAGAATTATAACCTCTTATAAAACATATAATATACCAACATATAAAATACGAGGATATACTATGCTAAATTATATCTGGGGATTTATGATTATTGCAGGTGTGATATTTGGAGGAATAAGAGGAGCGGACGTGGTTAGTCTTGTTGCGGATGGCGCTCTTGACTCTGGGAAGGAGGCTATAGAGCTTTGTATAACAATGCTTGGAGTTGTAGGACTTTGGAGCGGAATAATGAATATAGCAAAAGAAGCTGGATTGATTGCCAAGTGGACAAAGGGCATAGATCCAGCTCTTACTTTTTTGTTTCCGAAAATTCCCAAAGGACATCCGGTTAGAGAGGATATTGCCACAAATATGATAGCCAATATACTTGGGCTTGGCTGGGCGGCTACACCAGCAGGGCTTAAAGCTATGAAAGGGTTGGCGAAGCTTAGGGACGAAAGCGACGACGAATATATTGAAAGAAGAAAGGTTATGGATGATAGAGAAGCTAGTTTACATAATGCAAAAATCAAAAAAACTGATAAATGCAACAAAAGTATCGCCACCAACGAAATGTGTACCTTCCTAGTAATAAACATATCCTCCCTTCAGCTTATTCCTGTAAATATCATAGCCTATAGGAGCGAATATGGTTCTGGGGACCCCACAGCCATAATAGGACCGGCTCTAGCGGCTACTCTTTGTACTACAATTGTGGCGGTAATTTTGTGCATGGTTATGGGGAGGAAGGATAAGTGACAGAAAATATGTAAAATGTTACAAAAAAGTTACAAAAGCCACGTAATTTCTTGCTAAACAACCTATTATAGAGTATAATATAATAGAATATGTGTATTCAAATAAACGAGGGTTAAGTGCTATATGAAAAACAATTTGAAAAAATTTGAAACCCTTATGTGGATGTTCATTAAGTGGTTTGTTTATATATGCATAATGATGGTATTTATGGTTCAGCTCGCCAAGGAGAATGAACCTCTTATGAAGCTGTCTAGAACTATGGGTATTACACTTAGTACCTATGTGGTTGTAGGCCTTCTTTTCTTGACCATTTACGGAAGATATGATGTGGGTCGACGCAAGAGTAAGCCAATCATATTTTCATTGGCATTAGCCACACTTTTTACAGATGTTATAGTTTATTTACAGCTGATGATTATGAACACTATAACTACTATTGATGCCTTTAAGTTTAGCAGCTTAGAGCACTTGTTTGTAGCGTATATTATTCAGCTGGTTGTTATTGTTGTGGCGGTTTATGCAGGTAATGAGTTGTTCTTTTTGATGCACAAGCCACAGAAGTGTTATGTGGTAACCTCATCACAGGAAAACTTAGATGCTGTTGTTAGGGTTATATCAAAGTACAGAAAGCAGTATGAGGTAGTAGAGGTATTTGATTATCGTGATAAGATGCTTCTTAGAAAGCTTACGGAAGCTGAGACAGTATTCCTTTACAACATACCTATCCAGCATCGCTGTGAATTGGTGAGCTACTGCTACAAAACAAGAAAGAATGTATACTTCAATCCAGAGATAGAAGATATCATAGAGACAAGCTCAACCTTCTATATTTTGGATGATATTTCTATGCTCAATTATAACGTAAAGGGTCTTACTATGGAGCAACGTATATTTAAGCGTTGTTTGGATATAGGTTTATCCGTAATTATGGGTATACTTACATCACCTATATGGATTGTGAGCGCCATAGCTATAAAGGTGCACGATGGTGGTAGCATTTTATTTAAGCAAAAGAGAGCAACTATCAATGGACGAGTATTCGAGGTGTACAAGTTTAGAACCATGAAGGAAAATGTGGATAATCGTTCTGTTACAGAGGATGATGATAGAATTACAAAGCCAGGCAAGGTACTCCGCAAATTCCGTATAGATGAGATACCACAGTTTTTAAATATACTAAAGGGTGATATGAGTTTTGTTGGACCTAGACCTGAGATGGTTGAGAATGTGGAGTCCTACACTGGAGATTTGCCAGAATTTCAGTATAGACTTAGAGTGAAGGCTGGACTCACAGGTTACGCCCAGATATCAGGAAAGTACAATACATCTCCAAAGGACAAGCTTATGATGGATATGATGTATATTGAAAATTACAACGTCTTTAAGGACATTCAGCTGTTATTCCAGACAGCTCTTGTACTACTCAAAGCAGATAGTACAGAAGCCTTTAGAGATGAAGATGGAAACAAGGAATATATTTTTGTTGAGGCCAAGGAAGAGGAGATTGGATAATGGAACATTACGATTATGTCATAGTGGGAAGTGGACTGTTTGCAGGAACATTTGCCCACGCAGCAACACTTAAGGGTAAGAGATGTCTTGTTGTTGAGAAGAGACCTTATCTTGGTGGCAATATATATTGCGAAAAAATAGAAGATATAAATGTACACAAATATGGAGCCCACATATTCCACACCAGTAACAGAAGAGTGTGGGATTTTGTAAATTCCTTTGTTAGCTTTAACAGATACACCAATTCACCAGTAGCTAACTACAAGGGTGAGATGTACAACATGCCTTTTAACATGAATACCTTTAGCAAGATGTGGAGCGATGTCAGAACTCCAGAGGAAGCAAAGGCAAAGATTGCAGAACAAAGAGCTAAGATAACAGGAGAACCTCAGAATCTAGAAGAGCAGGCAATTAGCCTGGTAGGTGAAGATATATATAAGAAGCTGGTTAAGGGTTATACAGAAAAGCAGTGGGGTAGAGATTGCAAGGAGCTTCCGGCGTTCATTATCAATAGATTGCCTGTTAGATATACCTACGACAATAACTATTTCAATGATTTGTATCAAGGTATACCTATAGGTGGATATAATCTTCTTATCAAGGCATTATTCCAGGGCTGTGATGTAGAGCTCAATACAGACTACAATGAAAACAGAGAGAGACTCAATGCTATGGGAGACAAGATACTGTACACAGGAACTCTTGATTCTTTCTATGGTTACAGATTTGGCAAGCTGGAGTATAGAAGCCTTAAGTTTGAGACAGAGGTATTAGATACAGACAACTATCAGGGTGTTGCGGTTGTGAATTACACAGACAGAGAGACTCCTTACACCCGTATTATAGAGCACAAGCACTTTGAGTTTGGAACTCAGGAAAAGACAGTTATCACAAGGGAGTATCCAGCTACCTGGGAAGAAGGTATGGAACCATACTATCCTGTTAACGATGACAAGAACCATGAGCTGTACCAGAAGTACGCGGAAATGGCTGCAAAAGAGGAAAAGGTTATATTTGGCGGAAGATTAGCTGAGTATAAGTATTACGATATGGACAAGGTTATTGAGTCAGCTTTTGACCTTGTTGAAAAAGAGTTGAATTGGGAGATTAATTATGGAAAAGAGTGTAAAAGTCAGTATTATTATGCCAGTCTATAAGGTAGAAGAGTATGTTGGCAAGGCGATTGAAAGTATACAGGCTCAAACACTAACTGATTGGGAATTCCTCATAGTTGATGATGGTACACCAGATAAGAGTGGGGAGATATGTGATGCCTACGCAAAGGACGACAAGAGAATAACCGTAATTCACAAGGAAAATGGTGGAGCGCCTAGCGCTAGAAATGTGGCTATAGATATAGCCAAGGGTGAATATATCTATTTTATGGATTCAGACGATTGGGCAGAGCCAACTATGCTAGAGGATATGTACAATCTGGCTGTAAGGGACAATGCTCAGCTTGTAGTGTCAGGATTTTACATTGATACCTACTATGGTAAGGGCAAGTATATAACTGATGAGTACTATGTTGATGAAACAGTGTTCCCTAATAGAGAAAGCTTCCGTAAAAATGCATATAAGCTTTTTGATAAGAACCAGTTATATTCACCATGGAACAAGCTATTTGAAGCAAAATATATTATGGATAATAACCTTAGATTTCCAACAACCTTTTGGGATGATTTTCCATTTGTGTTGGATGTGATAAAGGATATTGAGAGAGTTACAGTTACATCTAAATGCTATTATCATTTTCTTAGAGCCAGAACAGAGTCGGAGACAGCTGCGTATCGCCCGGGTATGTACGAAAAACGTGAGGAAGAGCATGGCTGGATGATGGAGCTTTATAAGGGATGGCACGTTGGGGATTCTGCAAGCATTGATATGATTGCTAGAAGATATTTGGATAGATTTATAGGATGTATAGAAAATGTAACTAACCCAAAATGCGAGCTTACCAAGAAGGAGAAAAAAGCAGAGATAGGACGTATGCTTCAGAATCCTCGATTGGATAAGATGCTTGAAAAAGCCAAGACTCGTTCTCTATACATGAAGATTATGCTACTCCCTATTAGATGGAAGAATGTGACTTTGACTTATATGGAAGCTAAGTTTATTACATTTGTTAAGAATAGAAATACTAAGCTTTTTACAAAGCTAAAGGTAGGAAGATAATGGATGAAAAGCAACCGTTAATCAGCATTATAATGCCGGTTTACAATGCAGAATTATATATCGAAGCAGCTATATCAGCTATAGTAGCTCAGACGTTTACAGACTGGGAGTTAATACTAGTGAATGATGCATCGGGGG
>JAGAKD010000137.1 GCA_017625815.1 Lachnospiraceae bacterium
AACACCTTTGTCGGTGTGTAAGGCTACTATTGATACGTAGCTTGAAACGGTGGACGCTATGAAGGCAGTATATTGAACCAGCCTGAGCGAAGAAATAGTCAGCACCATTAGAAATAATGGATTAATGTGTAGGAGAAATGAATGCTGAACAACTTGAAGAAACTACTATGAACAAGGAAAATAGAATACTTAAACAAATTACTGTTGGTGATATGGCAATGGTTGAAAGAGTAGTTCAATCTCTAATGGGAGACTCTGTTAGTTTAAGAAAACAATTCATAGAAGAGAATGCTAGAGAGGCTCAAGTAGATTTATAAAATCTACTTGACTTCTAAAAAAATATTTGATATAATATATATGTAAGGTAAATAAAAATAAATGAAAGAATGAGGTAAATAAAATGAGCGTTGTACTTGCGGTTAAAGATGGAGATAGAATATTAATGGCTGGAGATTCACAAGTTTCAAGAGGGTCTGTTAAAATGACTCTTAACAGTTTCAACTCAATGAAAGTTTTTAAAGTAAATGGACATGAAGGAATGGTTATGGGAGTAGCTGGTTCTTACAGAGATTCAAACATACTATCAACTATGGACAGTCTATATGACCCAATATTGGATAAAGCTCACGAAGAAATAGATTTTAAATTTGTAGTGAGAAATGTTGTTCCTGCTTTAATAAATGAATTAAATGAATGGGGCAGAGTTTCTAATGACGCAGACGCAGGTTATACATCTAAGTCAACAATATTATTAGCAAAGGACGATAAGTGCTATAATATAGACTATGATTTTTCTGTTTCAGAATTATGCTATGATGGTGAAGCTATGGCAATTGGCTCAGGTGCGGATATATCTCTTGCGGTATACAATGCTCTTGCTGATATTGAAGGAATGGATATCAAAGAGAAGTTAATTAGAGCCGTAAGTCAAGCATGTCAAGATGATTTATATGTTAATTTCCCAATAATAATACATGATACAACGTCTGATGATATTGAAGTATTTGATGGGGTTGACCTTTATAGCTTAGCTAACTTAGAAGAAGAAGACTTAGAAAAATTAGAACAAGAAATTAAAAAAGAAGAAGAAAGTGATAAAGAAGATGCTGAATAGCATCTTCTTTTTTTTTTATGTATATAATGGTTGCGTTGACGGTCTTCAATTTTCCGTACGCATAAAAATTTTTGATAAAAAGTGCTTAACTTGATTTACCCAAAAAATTATGATATAATATATATATAGAAGGAGGTAATAACAAATGAAGATAAAATTAAAAGGTGGCTATGTGCCATATAAAATGTCTCCAGAGGAATTAGAAGTTTATCTTAGAGAAAGAAAAAGAGGTTGTGGCTCTCATTCTTCAAAGAAAGACTATAAGAGAAAAGACAAGTATAATAAACAATGGTAATTGTAATTTACTCTATATTGACAAAAAATAAAAAATATGATATAATATATATGTAAAGAGAAAATAATTGAACTACAGGAGGAAACAGTATGTATAATGTAATTAGTGTAGATATGGCAAAAGAGGTTCAAGAAAGTTTTTTATCATACGCCATGTATGTAAATATGGATAGAGCATTACCAGATGTAAGAGATGGATTAAAACCAGTTCACAGAAGAATATTATTTGCGGCACATGTTTTAGGATTAACTCCTAATAAACCATACAGAAAATCAGCGAGATTAGTAGGGGATGTTATAGGTAAATATCACCCACATGGTGATACATCAGTTTATGATGCTATGGTAAGAATGGCTCAAGAGTGGTCATTAAGATACCCATTAATTGATGGTCAAGGTAATTTTGGTTCTATTGATGGAGATGGCTCTGCGGCAATGAGATATACAGAGGCTAGAATGAAGAAAATAACTTTAGATATGCTTTCTGACATTAAGAAAGATGTTGTAGATATGAAGCCAAACTTCTCAGAAGATGAATTAGAGCCTGTTGTTCTTCCTTCAAGAGTTCCTAATCTATTAATAAATGGTACAACTGGTATAGGTGTTGCCATGGCTTGTTCTTTTGCTCCTCATAATATTGTTGAAGCAATAGACGCAATAGTAGCTCAAATCAAGAATGAAAATATAACCGTTGAAGAACTTCATAAAATACTTATAGCTCCAGACTTTCCTACTGGTGGTACTATAATTAATCAAAGAGAGTTAATAAATGCGTATAAAACTGGTAATGGTAGAGTAAGAGTAAGAGGTAAGTATAAAGTTGAAAAAGTGAATAGAAATAGAGAAATGGTTGTTTTCTATGAGATACCTTTTGGAGTAGCAAAAGAAGCACTAATTTCAAGCATAGTTAAATTATGTGAAGAAAAGAAGATAGAAGGAATTGCGGATGTAAGAGACTCTTCTAATAAACTTGGTATGAGAATAGAAATAGAATTAAAGAAAGACGTAAATCCAGACGTAGTTGCTAATCAATTATTTAAACATACAAGATTAGAAGATACATTCTCTATCAATCAAGTGTGTCTTATTAATGGAGAACCTAGACAAGTATCTCTTAAAGAAATGATTTCTGCTTATATCGACCATCAAAGAGAGGTAATAGAAAGAAGAACTAAGTTCGACCTTAAAAAGATAGATGATAGACTTCATATTTTAGAAGGTTTATTAAAGGCTTTAGAAGATATAGACAATGTTATAGCTATAATTAAGAGTTCTCCTAATACAACGACTGCTACAAATTCATTAATGACTAAGTATAGCTTAACTCAAATACAAGCAAAAGCCATAATAGATATGAAATTAAGAGCATTAACTGGGCTTGAAAAGATAGAACTTGAAAATGAAAACAAGGAACTACTTGCTCAAGCAGAAGGACTAAGAAAGATTTTATCTGATAGACTAGAATTGGATAGAGTTTTAATAGGGGAATTAGAGGTAATAAAACAACAGCATGGAGACGCTAGAAGAACTGACATTACAAATGTTGTAATCAATGCGGATGAAAAAGATATACAATTTGTACAACCAGAAGATGTAGTTGTAGTTGTATCTAAATCTGGCTCATTAAAGAAGATTCCTGCGAAATCTTATAAGGTACAAAATAGAAATGGTGTTGGAGTTAAAAACCATGATGATATAGTTATGGACGTAATTAAAACTAACACAGTAGACAATTTAATGATATTTACTGCTCTTGGAAAGATGTATAAGCTAGTAGTAGACCAAGTACCAACAGGGACAAATGCGTCAAGAGGGGTATCAGCACATACTTTAGTTAAGATGGAAGACCATGATAGAGTTGTAGCTATTACTTCTATGAAGAGAAAATCTGATGCTAAATTTGTAGTATCTATATCTGAACAAGGATATATTAAAAAGACTAAAATAGAAGAGTATGCTAGTGCTAAGAAAAGTGGTATAGCAGCAGTAGGTCTTAAAGATGATGACGCAATAGCAGACATAGTTTTCATGAACGAAGAACAAATTCTGTTAGTATCTCAAAATGGAATGTCTATAAGATTTGAAACAAAAGCTATAAATCCTGTTGGAAGAACTGCTGTGGGCGTTAGAGGAATGAAATTAGCAGAAGGGGATAAAGTTGTTGCGGCTTTACCTATAACTAAACTAACAGACGAAGTAGCACTATTCACTTCTCTTGGTCTTGGTAAGAGAGTTCAATTAAAGGATTTTCCAGTTCAAGGTAGAGATGGAAAGGGAACTATATGCTATAAACCAACAGCTTCTACTGGAGTTTTAGTGTCCTCTTGTTTAGTAGAGGACAAGGATTCTATTCTTATCGTAGGTGATACTACATCTATTTGTATCGCAGCTAAAGACATACCAGTACTTGGAAAAGCATCTATTGGTAATATGTTAATTAAAAATAATAATGTTATAAGTGTAGCTAAAATATAAAATACTTGACAAAAACCCAAATATATAATATAATATATTTGGGTTTATTAAAAAAAATAAAAATATGAGAAGAGAGCTGGAGGATTGATTATATATGTGTAAAGATTTAGGATTAAAAAGAAACGATTATCTTACTATTAAACAGTTTAAATTGAAAGAAAATATAACTATAGATGAACTAATTAAAGATGGTTTTTCATATAGTTGCGACTGTAAATATTTATTTAAAATAATACCTTTAGAACAAACTATACTAGCTTGGATAAAAGTATCTTTAAAAGATTATAGCCTTAGTATAGATGTAATAGATGATGATTATTGTCAATGCTATACTCCATTTTACGAATATCAAGAAGGAAATAATAAAGTTTTTGACTTTTTAGCAAAAGTAATCAATAGATACAATAGTGAATTAAGCAAATCTAGTGTCATTATTGAAGAAGCATAGTTCGCAATTTTATTATTTAGTTGGTGATGGTATTAAAAAAGAAGTTATATCATTTTAGGAGAGGTTATATGTATTTATTATCAGTTTTTGAGTGTAAAAACATTAATTACATTAAGTATAAGTTGCGAATAAGTTTTGGAAAACATGATAGTTATGGCGTATGGTGTGAATATAAACATATTATCATAGATTTAACACCTAATGACTACATGAATTTATTAAATGCTGGTGTAAGCATAGATAAACCAATTGTTGAGTATTAAAAAAGAAGTTATTGCGAGAAGGAGCAGTATTTTGAATAAAGAAGATATTTATAGTGAATTAACTGAAATAGCAAAACATTTATACAATGAAATAATAAAATACAATTTTAGTCCTAGTGGAGAGCGTTGGACAATGATAAATATTCCAGCAGTAAATAGTTTAACCAAAGTTTTTAATATGGTTTGTGATTTAAGTATTAAATTAGAGGAAGATTTTAAAAATGAGATTAGCGAATAATTCAAAACTATATGGAGGAGACAAGAATGAAGAATCAATGTCTAAATTGTAAAAATGTAATTAAAGATAAAGAGAGAGATGAAGTGAGGACTTGTACATTGTCGGCTGCTTTAAATAATCCTAGCCTTATAATTTTAGGTGCTAAAGGCTGTTGTCCATATCACGAATATCCAGAGTATTATGGAATGAAATAATGAACAATTTGATTGTATTGTGAGTTAGAAGGAGGAGAAGTAATGTTTATAACAACTAGAGATATATGTAAGGATTGTGATTTAGGTTTAAAAAGAGAAGATTGTTCTGATATAGAGTTTAAAGAGTGCTATGAGGAAAAAGCAGATTTAGTAACATTTAAAGCTATGCTAAATCATGGAATACAGAGATTAAGTTTAGATAAATATGATGTTATAATGATGTTAGACGAAATATATGAATAATTCGCAATCCAAAGCTATTGCGAGTTAGAAGGAGGATAAAATGATTAATGCTTGGGAACTTTTTAATGTACTTAAAGAGTATAATTATGAACAATTAAAAGACTTAAATATAGTAATAGAAATAGACAGAGAGGATAATTCAAGTGTAGGTGAAAGCAGATACGCAAAAGGCATAGAAGAATATCCAAGTCAAATAAGAATTTACTCTTATTGACAGTATTTCGCAATACATTAAATGCGAAACAAGATGATTTTAGATGTAATAATTGTGAATATAAGTTTGGAACTGAGGAGATGGAATTAGATTATGAATAATAAATTAACACCATTAGAAAATCAAAGATTAAGAAGCATGATAGGAAGAGTTGTAACTCATTTCAAAGGGAAAGATTATTTAGTTTTAGATGTAGCAAAGCATACAGAAACAGGTGAAGAATTAGTAATTTATAAAGCATTATACGGGGCTAATAATGTTTATGCAAGACCTATAAAGATGTTTTTAAGCGAGGTAGACCACGAAAAATATCCTAACGCAACACAAAAATATAGGTTAGAACTTAAAGAGGATTAGTTCGCAATTTATTAAATAGGAAATAAAAGGAGAGTAAAATGCGAAGGAGCAAAGTATGAAAGTTAATTTAGAAGAAATGTCCTACCAAGACTTTAAGAAATGGTGTAATGATAGAGCCTGTGATGGTAGATGGGATATGTTAGAAGCTATGGCTTGTTTACACATAATACGAGAAATTGATAGTATAAAAGTTAAGGGTCTTTTCAAAAGAAAAGCTACAATGAGAGCCAAAGAAGAAGCATGGAAAAAGTATAACTTTAAGTCAATAAAATAATTAACTAGGAGGAACAATTTGAATATATTGTGAAATAAATGGAGGTTATAGAGTGATGAAATTAAAGGTTGTTAAACTTTTTAATTATGCCCCTGCTTTTGATATGTATGTAGTAGATTTTATTAGAGAAGCAGGAAAAACAATGGCTATTACCATAAGTGAAGATAATAAAATAGAAAATTGGAATATAGAAGATTTAGAAATAGATTTTCAAAAAGCAATTAAAGAATAATTTATTGTTTGTTTGATGGGTCTTGCGATTTTTCAGATTAACTCTTTTTTTAAACTGCTTGACTTTTAAAAAAAAATATGATATAATATATATAGTAAGAACAAAAGATAACTATAAATAAAAAAAGGAACGGTGAGTAATGGTGATAACAGTTGGAGCTATGATTGGGGCTGGAAAATCTAGTCTTGCTAAATTAATTGGTGAATATTTTGGAACAGAGGTATTTTATGAAAGTGTAGAAGATAATCCAATACTACCTTTATTTTACACAGCCTCAGAAGAAGAAATTCAAGCTAAAAGGTATCCATTTTTATTACAATTATATTTCTTGGATACAAGATTCAAAAGCATTAAAGAGGCTTTAGTGAATCAAAATAATGTTCTTGATAGAAGTATTTATGAAGATTGGTATTTCTGTAAGGTAAACAGAGATTTAGGGAGAATTTCAGATTTAGAGTTTAAACTATATGAAAGACTATTAAATAACATGGTGGAAGAGCTTGCTGAACTTCCAAAGAAAGCTCCTGATTTAATGGTTTATTTATCAGGAAGTTTTGAAACAATTGTTGACAGAATTAATAAAAGGGGAAGGGGTTATGAATTAGCACCTGAACTTGTTGATTATTACAGAACACTTTGGGAAGGATATGATGATTGGGTATTTAATCATTACAAAGCCTCAGAAGTTCTTGTAATTGACATTGATAAATATGATTATGTTAATAATGAAGAAGATGCTAAAGAAGTTCTTCAGATGATAGAAAATAAATTAAAAGAAATAAGAGGAGAGTAATTAATGAATGAGAGAGATTTTTTAGATTGGTGTAAAGATGAAATATGTAGATACACTAACAAACACCTAGACATAACAGATAATAAGAAAATCACAAAAGATGATGTCTTTATAGTATGGTGCTGTAAGACACTTCAAAATAATAAAGCTCTATTAAGCACTACCTTATTGGACGGCATGTACTATGAATGTACCTATAATGGAGATAAGGAAGAAATGTATGTAGATGCTTATAAGAAATGGGATAACTATAAAGTATGTAAAAATAAACAATAGCTAGGAGGATAATTAATGAAAAAAGTATATTTAGCAAGTCCATTCTTCGATGACGCAGAACTTGAAAGGGTTGATAAGGTAAAAGAAATATTGAATTCAAAGGGGCTTGATGTATTCAGTCCAAAAGAGCATCAAAATGAGCATCTTGAATTTGGTTCAATAGAATGGAGAAAGGCGACATTTGAGAATGATGTTAAACACATTGATTGGTGTGATGTTGTTGTCGCAATAATATGTAAGGGAAACTATGATGACTCAGGAACAGCTTGGGAATTAGGTTATGCTTATGCTACAAACAAGCCTGTTGTCCTTGTAAACATAACTGGGGAAACAATTAATTTAATGATTGCTGACTCTATTCATGCTTTAATAACAAGTTATGATGAATTAAAAGAATATGATTTTGAAAAGATGGAAAAGAAACCGTATTTAAACTATGTTTGGTAATTTAGGAGGAATAATAATATGAGTAAAAAAATAATTTCATTAAGTGTTTTAGCTTCATTAGTTATTGGAGGATTTGCTGGATATATGGCAAAGCCTGATGTAGAATTAAAATTTTTAGAAGGAAATGCTGGGGCAATTCAATGGCTTGTTAACTCAGGAGAATCAGAAGCCCTTCAATATCAAGCCTATAATATGGCAACTGAAAGTTTAAAAATGAAAGTGAACAAGGAAACAGAAAAACCAAAGGCTGTTGTTCTTGATATTGATGAAACTGTATTAAATAACTTTGGTAGCGTTATAGGGGATTATTTAACAGGTGAAGGCTATTCAAAAGAGAGATTTACAGCATGGTGTTCAGAAGAAAGAGCAACACCAATTGCTGGGGCTGATGAATTTTTAAAGACAGCAAAAGAACTTGGTGTGGAAGTATTCTATATTTCAAACAGATACTCTGAAGATTTAGAATATACAATCAATAACATGAATAAGTTAGGGCTTCCAAATGCTGATGCTGAACATATTTTAGTAAAAACAGACTCTTCAAATAAGTCTGAAAGAATAGCAAAAGTTGAAGAAAACTATGAAATTGTAATGTTTGTGGGCGACAACTTAAATGATTTCCCAGAAGGTTTTGACAAGAAATCAAATTCTGAAAGAAAAGATATGGTTTCTACTGTTGAAGATAAATTCGGAACTGATTATATAATTATCCCAAATCCAGCATATGGTGATTGGGAAGGAGCAACATTCAATTACGACTATTCAAAGACAGATGCTCAAAAGATTGAAGATAGAAATAATGCTTTAAATGAAACATTAAATAAATAATATGAGGGGTTGGTTAATTCCAACCCTAACAATTGAAAGATAGTATTTAAAATAGGAGGAAAAATATATGGAAAAAATATTTGCTGTAATTGGAATGGTTCTGTGCATTGGTATTACATACCTATTTTCAGACAAGAAGAAAGAAATTAATTGGGTAAGTGTTGGGTGTGCCTTCTTTGGTCAAGTGTTATTAGCATTAGCCTTAATTAAAACACCACTTTGGAAAGGTGTTGAATGGTTATCTGCTGGGGTTACTTGGTTATTAGGTCAGGCAAATGAAGGAATAAACTTTGTGTTTGGTGGGATTGCTCCTGATGGGTTTGTATTCTTTATCAATTCACTTCTTCCAATTGTATTCATTTCAGGCTTAATGGGGATTTTATTCCATTTTGGAATTATTCAGAAGTTTGTTGCTATTGTAGGAAAAACTGTTGCTAAAGTTCTTAGAGTTGATTCACTTGTTGCTGTGAATGGTATCACTAATATGTTTCTTGGTCAAAGTGATGCTTTATTTATTACAAAATCTTATCTTCCAAAAGCAAAAGATTCTGTGATATTTGCTACTTTAGTTGGAGGTATGACTTCAATCAGTTGTGCTGTTGTTGGATTGTATGCTTCTTATGGAGCATCAATGGAATGGATTCTTGTAAGTATGCCTTTAACTGTATGTAGTACATTTGCTCTAACTCAAATATTAATGCCAACAAAGTATGAAGCAGATATTGAAATTGATAATGGTGATAAAGGTGTCAACTTCATAGAAACTATGATGAATTATGCTATGGGTGGTTTTAAGGCTGTAATTGGAATCTCAGTTGCTTTAATGGTATTCCTTTCATTGGTTGCTATGATAAACAACTTCTTAGGACTATTCTTCCCAAGTGTTACTTTACAAAGTATTTTAGGGGTTATATTCACACCACTTGCTTTCTTAATGGGTGTTCCAGCTGGTGAAGTTGGAATTGTATCTCAAATATTAGCAACAAAACTTGTAACAAACGAAGCTGTTGCTTTTGGACTTCCACAGTTTGCTATGTTAAGTGCTAATGCCAAAGCAATGATGACAACAGCCTTATGTGGTTTTGCTGGTATTGGAAGTATAGGAATTTTAATTGGTGGATACACAGCTGTTGCTCCAAATAAAGTTGGTGTTGTTGCTAAATTAGGAATGAAGGCTTTATTAACAGCTACTGTGGTAAATATGTTAACTGGAGCAGTTGTTGGTTTAATGCTATAGAGAGATGGTTTATCCATCTCTCTTTTTTTTGATTTTTTTTAAAAATTATGATATAATATAT
>JAGAKD010000138.1 GCA_017625815.1 Lachnospiraceae bacterium
CGCTATCCCGTGCAAAGCCTTCTTTGTTTCCGCTTGCATATCTCCTGTATATATTACATCTCCATTTTCGTCTCGCGGCATAAGTTCCATATAGTAATTGCACTGGTTTACAATGTAATTCCTGAGTATTTCAAGCTCTTCTACAGTATATTCTCTATAATCCACATCAGGATTTCCATCTATAGGGGTGCAATGATAAAATATTACACAATTGGTAGTCATAACTATACATACTCCAACAACTATCCCTGCAAAACTTTTATAAAATACTTTTGCAAACCTTATATATCCCTGTTTTTTTCTGAGAAAAACTAAAAGAATAGCAATGACAATTGCAGCTAGCACAATAAGTAATCCCAGCAATATCATTATCTCACCGACAGAGAATGGAAATAGATTAGTTAATCTACCAAATACATTTACTATTATAGGGGTTATATACAAAGTATACCAATCACAGAAGGCAGGACAAAGCCACGCCAATATATTTACCATAACAACAAATATAATACTAATTATTATGTACCATTTGTATATAGCTTTCTTTTTTTCCATAGTATCCTCACAATAAAAATATAGCCACAGGACTAATTTTTGCTACTTTCAGCATAAACTAAGCCCTACGGCTATGTCAATTATTTTTCCATATCCGAATAAACCTTAAGTATGGTTCCACAGTATGGACAAAGACGTATATTAAAGGGATCTGCTCGATTCAAATGTGCACCACAATGTGGACATTTAATGGAGAATATACCATAGATAAGCCAAGCAACCCATACTACACCAATTCCACCCATCACCCATATCCATACCACATTCCTACTCATCACACATAATACCAATATGGCGAGGACAATAGGAATAATTAGGCCGACATAAAATCGGTGTAATCTTTTATGAAATACTTTATTTTTCTCGTCTCTTTCTTTAATTTCATTTAACTCTAACTCGCGTTCATTCATACATCGCATCTCCATTCTTTTACTCAATTACGAAATAATATGTAGTACCATTGTCACCCTTTTCAGCATACACATCTTCACCTACAGATTTTAGTTTACGGTCACCTAACTTATACTCTCCAGTCTCGGCTAAGCTTTTATACATTGCATAGTTTTTTTCACTTTCTTCAAATGGCTCCAAAAAGATTGGAGTATCTGGCAATTTACCTAAAGGCTTTAAATTTGCCAATACGGTATTAAAATAAATTATAGAACCATCTTCTAACTGATATTTAGAGAATATACGTACCCAATCTGTTTTTTCTGAATCCTCATTGTAATCAGCATATTCGTATACTGTTTCTAGCAACACGGCATTCTTGTACTCTTCCCTGCTAGTAATATATTTATCTATTTCTACACTGTGGGCAGTAACATTTTCCTTTAGCACTCTTAAGTCTTTATTGGAAAGTGTGTTCCCACAACCTACTAATAAAAACATACACAGTACCATAGAGACTATCAACTTTACCTTTTTCATAAATATCCCCCTTATAACAATGATGATTTTTTGTTGTCTATAATAATATTGTCATAATAAAAGGAAAGGTTCAAAATATTTTTTATCTCTTCTAACACTCCTACATAATCACCCTAATTAAGTAAATCAAGGGCCAATGTGCTGGATAAAAAATGGTATGATGTAAGAGAAAAAACTAAGAAACTGGCGATTTGCAACCGCCAGTTGACATTTTTCCAAGCGCACTTGGTAGTTGTCAACCGCTTTTTTTGCTATGATTTACCCAAGTTAGATAGAGCCGGCAACACTATTTGACAAGATTTGTTTAAAAGGTTGAACAAAAAATTCATAGGTAGTAAAATAGCATATGGAGGATGAAAAATATGATTTTAGCAGACAAAATTATGAATTTAAGAAAGCAACAGGGCATGTCCCAGGAGGAACTTGCTCATCAGTTGGGTATAAGCAGACAGTCAGTGTCAAAATGGGAGTCAGGAGCCTCTATTCCAGATTTAGATAAGATACTTAAGCTTAGCGACTTGTTTGGGGTTACCACAGATTACTTATTAAAGGATGAGCTAGACGAGGTTTCATTCTTAGAGCCAGGCGTTTCAACAAACGACGATATTGATTCAGAAATCGTGAAAAATGTAAGCGTAGAAGAGGCAAATGCCTTTATGGATTTATACGAAAGAGCTTCTAAGAAGATTGGTATAGGAGTGGTGCTTTGTATACTCTCTCCTGTCTTACTTATTTTGGCAGGAGGCCTTTGTGAACTTGGAGGTATGGAAGATACTGCGTCGGAAGACCTTCTATGCGGTATAGGTGTTGCAATTCTTCTTTCTATAATTGCAGTTGCGGTTAGTTTATTTATAAGATATGGTATGCAGCTTGATAAGTACGAATATATAGAAAAAGAAAAAATATCACTGCAGTATGGTGTTCAGGGAATTGTTGAAAAGAAAAAGGAAGAATATGAGGAAACCTTTAGAGACACTATAGTGAGAAGCACACTTATGTGTATATTCGGTGTTATACCACTTATAGTAGGTGGGGCCTTGAATCTA
>JAGAKD010000139.1 GCA_017625815.1 Lachnospiraceae bacterium
CCACCTGGAGCTCGTATGAGAGTTGGTCTTACTGGACTCACTATGGCAGAGTACTTCAGAGATAAGGTTGGTAAGGACGTGCTCCTTTTCATCGATAACATTTTCCGTTTTACACAGGCAGGTTCAGAGGTTTCAGCCCTTCTTGGACGTGTTCCTTCAGCGGTAGGTTATCAGCCAACACTTCAGACTGAGATGGGTGCACTTCAGGAGAGAATCACTTCAACTAAGAATGGTTCTATCACATCTGTACAGGCAGTTTACGTTCCTGCGGACGACTTAACTGACCCAGCGCCAGCTACAACATTTGCACACCTTGATGCAACAACAGTTCTTTCGCGTTCAATCGTTGAGCTTGGTATATATCCAGCAGTTGACCCACTTGAGTCAACATCAAGAATTCTCGACCCACGTATAGTAGGTGAGGAGCACTATAAGGTAGCGAGAGGTGTACAGGAGATTCTCCAGAAGTACAAGGAATTACAGGATATCATCGCAATCCTCGGTATGGATGAGCTTTCAGAAGAGGATAAGATTGTTGTTGCAAGAGCTAGAAAGGTACAGAAGTTCCTTTCACAGCCATTCCACGTAGCAGAGCAGTTTACTGGTCTTCCTGGTAAGTACGTACCTCTTTCAGATACTATTCAGAGCTTTAAGGAGATTCTTGAAGGTAAGCATGATGATGTTCCAGAGAGTTACTTCTTAAATGCTGGTAGCATCGAAGATGTAGTTGCGAAGTGCAAATAACCTCATAAATGTGATAAAGCAGACGCAAGTAGATTTAATCTAATTGTTGTTGCACATTCGGTTATCAGAAAGTGAGGTAATTATGGCAGAAAAAACAATGTATGTTAAAATTATTGCCCCAGACAGAGTGTTTTATGAAGGACAGGTTTCCTTTATGGAATTTAACACTACAGAGGGAATTATGGGTATATATCCAAAGCACATTCCTATGACTGTGGTTATAGCGCCAGGTGTCCTTAAGATAGTGGCAGAAGATGGGGAAAAGATTGCTGCATTACACTCAGGATTTGCTGAGATACTCGGTGATTCCATAACCATTCTTGCAGAAAGCGTAGAGTGGCCTGATGAGATAGATGTAAGACGTGCGGAGGAAGCAAAGGCACGAGCTGAGCGTCGTATAAAGGACGATACTCAGGATATGAATCGAGCAGAGCTTGCTTTAAAGCGTTCTTTGGTTCGTATGCAGCTTAGTAAAAGAGTATAAATAAAATGCTGTTGAGATTTTTAGAGAGATAAATCCCTGAGAATTTCAACAGCTTTTTTTATGACGATATTTTATGATGGTTTTGGTTTCTGTATTGTAAAGGAGTAATACCAAATTCCTTTCTAAAAACCTCTGTAAAGTAGCTATGGCTGGGATATGCCAGTAGGGCTGCAATATCTGATATAGAATATTCAGAATATGAAAGCATATTCTTAGCTACTTCTAATTTCTTTTGTTGCACATAAGCAGAGATAGGTATGCCAACCTCTTTTTTAAAAAGTGTGGATAGGTAAGAGTTAGATAGATTAACCTTATTAGCCAGATAATCCACAGTGATTTTTTTGTGGAGGTTATCGTAGATAATTTCTATGGTTTCTACAACCTTCCTAGATATGATACGTCTTTTTTCCAGGGCACGCATACGCCTTGTATAATCTAGACACATATCTAGATGTAGACTTGAAATCTGGTCTGGCATGCTGCAACTATCAGCAGTATGAATATAGTAATCACTAAGATTATAAGCTTCTCCTAAATCCATTCCCCCTTCAATACAATATCTGGCTACGACTCCAGCGGTAATGGCAAAGTGATATTTCAGATTCTGCAAAGGGTTAGGGGAAAGCTCTCCTAAACCACTCTTGGCAGAAAAACTTTCCTGACAAAGCAGTGTAACCTTTTTTACATCCCCGGCTTTGATTGCGTTGTAAAATTCTAGTTCTGGTATATAAGAAGCTCTAGGGATATCTTTTTCTCTATTTAAGAATTCTCTGTATAAAAATTTGTTCTTGATTTTCATAGTATTTTCCTTAAAATCTGATGTTATAGTGTGTTACATGACGTAATGTGCTATATAAAAAATTGTTTTAAACTATTGTAACATAATTTCAGCAATAGTAAAATAAAAACGATATAAATAGTATAAAAACGATAGAATGAAAATAGATAAAAATATATATTATTAACAAGAAAAGACACACATCAATACATTTATTATGGAGGTTAGGATATGAAGTTAAACAGAGGTATTAATTTAGGTGGTTTTTTATCTCAGTGCGAGCATAGTGAAGAGCATTATGATACATTTATTTTTAAGGAAGATATAGAGCGTATTGCCAGCTTAGGATTTGATCACGTGAGATTGCCTATAGATTATGAAGTATTCGAATATGATAATGGATATGTAAAAAAAGAAGGCTTTGATAGAGTTAGGAATGTTATAGAGTGGGCTAAGGAGTACAAGCTCAATATTGTTTTAGATTTGCATAAGGCATATGGCTATGATTTCAACAATGCAGGAGATGAGACAAAGAATAACTTATTTTCTTCATGGGAGCTACAGGGAAGATTTGTAACCTTGTGGAGCAGAATAGTTTCTGAATATGGAGAATATGACCATGTGGCATTTGAGCTTTTAAATGAGGTTGTTGAAAAAGAAAATGCAGAGGCTTGGAATTCACTTATAAGAAAAACCGTAAAAGAAATCAGAAAGGTTGCTCCAACAGCGCCTATTATATATGGCGGTATACAGTGGAATAGCGTTAAGACATTAAAGCTTCTAGATATGCCAATGGATGAAAATATTATATTTACATTCCATTTCTATGAACCACTACTATTTACACATCAAAAGGCACACTGGGTAGCTGCTATGGACCCTGACCAGACAGTATATTATCCTAAAGATATGGGATACTTTATTAAATATTCAAAGAAGCTGGGTTATCAGGGGGAAGCTGTTGTCCTTGCAAAGTCAGAAAACATGGGTGAAGAATTCATTACTGAAATGATAGAGGAAGCTATAGTATCTGCAAAGAATGCAGGTATAACCTTATACTGTGGTGAGTTTGGAGTTATTGACCAAGCACCCATAGAGGATACCTTGCGTTGGTTCAAGGATGTGGACAAGGTATTTAGAAAGTACGATATTGGCTGTGCAGTATGGAGCTACAAGGAGATGGATTTTGGACTTGTGGGAGAACACTACGCACCAATAAGAGATGAACTGGTAAAGCTGTGGTGTGAGAACTAAAATCTGCAAAGTTTGCCTAAAATCCTACAAATCTTGCCAGGCTATATAAATTTAAAATTAATTAAGCTATCATTTAAGAAATGAGAAGTAATGTTTCTTAGATGATAGCTTATTTTATTATATCATTTATGCACTAAAAATTATCACTTATGC
>JAGAKD010000140.1 GCA_017625815.1 Lachnospiraceae bacterium
CCTGACCCTGAAGAAGAAAATGAGTGGATTATATCTGTAGAACATGCAAAAAAAGATATTGGATTTTTTACACAATATTCTCTTCGGGACACCATAAAATGGATTTTTGAAGGATTGTAGAAAACAATTTTTGTAGTGAGGTATGAACTGGGAATATGAGAATATTAGTTTTTTCGGATGTCCATGGCAACATATATGCTTTACAAGAACTTGTAAAGAGAATGGAATTGATTGAATTTGATAAAATTGTGTTTTGCGGTGATGTTTTTGGGTATTATTACAATCAGAGAGATGTTTTTGATATGCTAAAATCTATGGATAATCTTATATGGATAAAAGGCAATCATGATGATTTCTTTGTTAAAGTGTTTCGTGGCGTTATGCCGTTGGAAAAATGTATCGAAAAATATGGTCATTCTTATGAAATTGCTATGTCACAATTTAATCTAGAAGACGTAGAGTTTTTTGATAGTCTCCCATCTAAGTATGTGATAGATAATGATGGTTGTAGGGTTGGTATATTTCATGGAACACCATCGGATAGTTTAAATGGTAGATTATATCCGGATAATAGTGTTTTATCACCCGATGAATACACAGATTATGATATTGTAATTTTAGGACATACTCATTGTAGAATGGTTAGGCATGTGGGAGAGACGTTGGTAATCAATTCGGGTTCAATTGGTCAACCTAGAGATGGGGCTGGATTTGGATATGCACTAATTGATACGAATACAAAAAAAGTAGAGTTTTATAATGTGAATTTTGATAGAAAAGAGTTATATAATCAGATAGATGAATATGATTCTAATTTGACAAAACTAAAAGAAGTTATAGAAAGAGGAAACAAATGAGAAGGATATTGGTTACAGCGATAAGTGGAAATGTTTCTAATGGAATATTAAAAGCATTACAGGAAACCGGTGATGTATTGTATGGTTGCGATGTTTATGATTATCCTGTAGGTATGGATAAGGTTGCGTGTTACTGGAAAAGCCTGTTTGCTGTAGAACCTAATTATATCAATCACCTTTTGGGTAAATGTGAGGAATATCAAATAACACATTTGATTCCTGTGAATGAAGCTGAGATAAAAGTTATAAATGAAAACAGAACTATATTTGCTGAACGTGGCATAAAAGTTCTTATTAATGATGACTTTGTTGTGGATACGTTTCTAGATAAGTATGAGACGAATAAGTACCTTGCAAATATAGAGGGGATAAGTGTTCCTGAAACCTTTTATGCAATGGATTTTAACAGAAGGGGTAAAAAGTTTATTGTTAAACTCAATGCATCTTGCGGTTCTAAATTCTTAAGAATCATAGATAATAAGGAAGAACTGGATGGTTTGAATCTAGAAAAAAATGAATATATTGTCCAAGAATATATTGATAGTGAGGAAGAATATACAGTTGGTGTGTTTTCTGATGGGAATAATATTTCTACAATTATATTTAAAAGGAAACTGGAAAATGGATATACATCATTTGTGGAGTTAATGCAAGATGACAGCATTAAAAATGATGTTGAAGCGATTGCTAAATCTATTAATTTGAAGGGATATGTAAATATACAGCTAAGAAAATTGAACAACAAAAATTATATTTTTGAAATAAATCCTCGTATTTCTGGAACAGTTTATTTTAGACATTTACTTGGGTTTAAAGATGTTATATGGTGGCTCGACGTACTTGACGGTAAGAATATACCATCTTACGTATGCGAATATAAAGAAGCTATTGGTATGAGGGAATTAAGTGAAAAGTATGTTGTGTTAAAATGAGTTGGGTAATATCGCGGATGAGGATATAAATTAGTTTGTTATATATCTTTACGTGGAACTTTCCAATTGACTCCTTACCCACCAAACATTATAATTCAAATCAGTACAAATATTAAACATCACATAAATACATCATCAAAAACACGGAGGAATTAAAATGTTAGCTTTAGGATGTGATCATGGCGGTTATGAATTAATGCAAGAGGTTAAGGCTCACCTTGAGAAAAGAGGTTTTGAATATAAGGATTTTGGATGCTATAGCACTGACTCTGTAGATTATCCTGAGTATGCAAAAAAGGTTGCAGGTGCAGTGGCAGCTGGTGAATGTGAATTAGGAATTCTTATCTGTGGAACAGGTATTGGAATTTCAATTGCTGCCAATAAGGTTAAGGGAATTAGAGCTGCTCTTTGTGCAGATTGTTTTTCCGCTGAGGCAACAAGGGAGCACAACAATGCCAATATACTTTGTATGGGTGCTAGAACAACAGGCCCTGGACTTGCACTTAAGATTGTAGATACATTCCTTGATACACCATTTTCTAATGACGAAAGGCATATCAGAAGAATCAATATGATTGAGGATTAAGAATTAAGAACATAGTAATACGACAAAAAACAGAGATATGGGATGAATATTGCAACAAGTGCAGTATCTATAACATATCTCTGTTTTTGTGTAAAAATCATTTCAGGTTATATAAATAATTTGAAATAAGCATTCTTATACTCTAACCACTCTATGGCCAGCTGCCTTAAGTAATCTATTCATGATTGCTCCACCTAGCTCCCCATCATTGAAAGCTTCGCTAAAAATATAATCTACACCAAGCTCGTCACATTCCCTTAAAACCTGGTAGAGTTTTGCTGCGATGGTTTCGCCTTCTGTACGTGTGCCAACCACAAGTACATTGTCACAGGTGTATTTTGTTGCATTTTCTGTGGTGGTAATGACAGCCACCTTGAAGCCCTGTGCGTTTTTATCTGATACTAGCAGGTTTATCTCTTTTACTACATTTTCTAGTGAGTCCAAGTAGTTGGACTCCTTGCTCCCTTTGGTGCAGACAAAACTACTATTATCTTCCTGGGAAGGTGCTTCCACGATTGTAAGCTCTCCCTTTGGTGCATAATGAGTGTATTTCATACCAGGTGCTTTTGGTCGTAAATTCGGGTCTGGATTAATAAGGGCAGGGTCGATTTCTACAGGTCCAATAATGTTTTCTAGCATAGATTTAGTTATAAAACCAGGTCTTAAAATAGCTGGAATATCCCCTGTCAAATCAACTATAGTGGATTCAATTCCTATACCAACAGCTCCGCCGTCTAAAACTACTTCGATACGACCGTTCATATCCTCCATAACGTGACTTGCAAGAGTTGGAGAAGGTCTGCCGGAAGTGTTAGCACTTGGGGCGGCTATATATAATCCACTTTCCTTGATTAGCTCTAAGGCTACTGGATGAGATGGCATACGAATAGCTACAGTATTTAAACCACCAGTTGTGCCATCTGGGACAATATCCTTTTTGGGAAGAATGATGGTCAGTGGTCCTGGCCAAAATGCCTCCATTAGCATAACAGCTTTTTCTGGGACAGTACTGGCTAATTCATACACGTCCTTGGTATCAGCTATATGAACTATAAGTGGATTGTCGCTAGGACGGCCCTTTGCAGCGTATATTCTAGCAGAGGCTGTAGCGTCCAAAGCGTTAGCTCCAAGTCCATAAACTGTTTCTGTAGGAAAGGCCACAAGTCCTCCCTCTGACAAAATTTTTGCGGCGGTTTTAATTGAATTTTTGTCATTTCCATCCATAAAGAAAGTATTTATTTTATTATTATTTTTTTCGATTGTAGTATCCATAATATTTTTCAAACCTTTTGCCAATATTAAGTAGTAACTCTTTTCAATATAACACAAATAAATTGAATCCTCAAACAAAGTTTTATATTTTGAAAAGGTAGAATATATAAAATATTAATTATCAAATATGAACTATATAAATGTAGATTCGAACTGTCAACCGTGTTATGCAATTGCCTCAATATAATATTCAAAATATATTATAAATAAGAAGGGAATTTATTGAAAAAAAATGTGGAATATTATATAATATCTTGTATGTGTAAAAGTAAGGTGGAGAAGCATAACTATGAATGGAAACAACAATCAAGTTTGGAAGATGATTTATCTCATAACCCAGATTGGCTTCACTATGCTTACAACTATTTTTATGTGTGTTGGTGTGGGATATCTTGTGGATAGATATTTTCACACTAAGCTTATGATTTGGTTTATTATACTGGGAGTTGTTGCAGGATTTCGCTCGGTATATATTCTAATAAAAAGGTATATAGGAAAAGACAGTGAATAGTCCACGTGTAATAAAAGAACTTTATATAGGAATTGGTATATCGGCATTAGCTTTTCTGATACTTGGTTGTTTTTTGATGAGGCCATATTGGATATATGCTCTCGCGCTGGTTATAGGAAGTGTATGTGCTTGCTTTCAAGCATATTCTATATATGAAACCCTGGATATAACCTTAGATTTAGCTCCAAAGAAAGCAAAAGGATTTGCTATGGTTAGGAGCATTATCCGCCTGCTCATATGTATGGGACTTATGATAGGAGGAATACTTATACATTGGGTTGCCTTTGTAGGAGTTACTATTGGATTGCTGACACTTAAGATATCAGCATTTTTAAATCCGCTTATTTCTAAGCGTATGAATAAGATTGATGGAGTGGATGACACTCTTGATATAGAACAAAAATAAATAAAAAGGAGGGTGAACATATGGCTAATGGTGTGGCCACAGGATTTACTATGATACAGTATGAGCAGCCTGATTTTTACGTGCATCAGTTGTATCCTGTAGATTTCTTTGGCACGACAGTATATATTACAAACACCCATATTTGTACATTGATAGTAGTTCTTGTCATTGCTGTATTGGCAATATTCGCTAGAAGAAGTGTACTAAAGACAAAGGATGCCCCTAGCAAATTTGCCACTGCTGTGGAGATGGCTATTGGTGCGTTGCTTGGATTTGTAAATAGTACTATGGGCAAGGCTGGAAAGAAGTATATCAATTATGTTGGTACTTTGTTTATATTTGTATTCATATCAAATATATCAGGTTTATTTGCACTTAGACCACCTACAGCTGACTATGGTACCACACTTTGTATAGCGCTTGTATCATTTATAATGATTCAGTATGCAGCTATCAGATACCAGAAATGGGGTTACCTGAAGGGAATGTTTGAACCAATATTCCTATTTTTCCCAATCAACGTGGTGAGTGAGATTGCAACTCCGATTTCCCTTTCATTACGTTTGTTTGGTAACGTATTAGCAGGAACAGTTATGATGGCACTTTACTATGGTATGCTTCCTATCTTTGCAAAGATTGGTATTCCATCAGCACTTCATGTGTATTTTGATTTATTCTCTGGAGCAATTCAGGCATATGTATTCTGTATGCTTACAATGACTTTTGTAGCTCAAAAGAGAGAAGTGGAAGGTTAACTTCAAAAACTAGCAACATATTTATGCTTAGGCATATAAAGATTATTTAATAAATGGAGGAATAAAAAATGGATATTAGAATTGAAGGATTAATTGGTGCATGTTCAGCAATCGGTGCAGGTCTTGCAGTTATCGCAGGTATCGGACCTGGTATCGGACAGGGTATCGCAGCTGGTCACGCAGCAGCAGCAGTAG